>JAHIMN010000285.1 GCA_018896395.1 Verrucomicrobiota bacterium
GCGCATTCGTAGACGGCAATAATCAGACCGCCGTCATCCACAATCTGTGCGGCCGCCGATATTCCCTTGACCGACTGGTAAACATTCTGGTCCAGCGGATAACCGCCGTTGCTGGTAATCACAACCGGAAAACGCCGGGCACATTTGACCATGGTAGATTCTCTGGCAAACTCGCATCCTTTAAGATGAGCCGCAACCGGGTCACCGCAGAAAAACCCGGTTATGCAGCGCTTGCGGTTAAGCGTTACATTGACGCAGAAGTCAACTGACGCGCGCGAACCGAATTTTTGGATCAATTCCTGAGTGGGGTTATTCTCCAGCACGCCCCACGTGCTCTGCGGATGCCCGACAACCGACGAGCGATGATAGTAAAGAATTGAATTAATATCCGCCACACCGGGCATAACCGCCTTGTATCCACCGGAAAAACCGGCCATGAAATGCGGTTCAATAAACCCCATGAGGATGCGCCGGTCAGCCGCCGTGTATTCCCTGTTCATATACAAGGTCCCGCCGTCTTCGCGTCGGCCAACTGGCAGCATCGTCTGAAAATCATGCGCATTGTGGTTGACGATCCGGTAACGCGCAACGATTTCAGCGCCCAGCATTTCTTCAAGTTCCGCCGGGGCGCACGGACGGTGCGAGCCCGTGCCGATAATTACACTGATATTATCGGCGCGGACATGGGCAAGCTCGCTGAAAAGCCATGGCAGGATACGTTGGGACGGAAACGGACGGGTTATATCGGGAACCAATACGGCCACCTTGTCGGAACGGCCGATAATCCGGCGGAGTGGTCGGGCATTAATCGGCGAACGGACGGCATTGGAAAACGCGCTTTTTTCGTCAGTCAGTCCTTCCACAAAACGCGGTTCAAGAATTGTGAGGTTGGTAAAAGGCGCTTCCGCCGTTATAAAAGTTTTGCCGTATGGAAGATTAATTTGCATAAATGCAGAAGTCCGTAGCCAGCTCGTGCTCCCGCCTTCGCGTAGCCCACTATGGCAGGCGCAGGAAGGTCTCAGCGAAGGCTTTACTTCGCAGAGTAGCAAAGTCAGAATAAAGAAATTACAATTAAAAAACAATAACTTGTCAGCTGGTGGTTTTGCCCCATTCTGACTCCTGACTTCTGACTACTGAATTCCAATCTTTATATTCAATCACATTCCCGCGGTTCAAAAGGAATTTGGGGTCAATCGCCGCTTTGCTCCGCCTCAACTGTTCGACGGCCTCCGGCCCGTAACAGCGCAGAAAATCGCGGCGCTTGCGTTTGCCCGTGCCGTGCTCGCCAGAATAAACCCCTCCAAGCCGCGCAGACTCCGCAATAATGAGATCATACACTTCGGTCGCCCTGACCAGCTTGTCCTTTTCGGGTAGAATAGTGAAATGCAGGTGACAGTCGCCAAAATGGCCGAAAGCGAGATAGTCCAAGCCTTCCGACCGGATTGCATTATGCGTAAACTTCAGGAACTCGCGAAAATTTTCCGGCGGTACAACGGTATCAGTCATGATAGTATATGTGCCACGGTGCTGAACAACCTCAAGGGTATTGGCCGGCATGGAATGCCGCGCTTCCATGAAAGTTTTTCTATTGTGGTCATTATCCAGGATAATAACGGCATTCTCGTCTATCCCGCAATTCGCAAACATGAGCCTTTCCAACCACGCAACAGCCGCATCATCCATGGATTTATCCGTCAGCGGTTCCTGAATGTAAATGCCAACCTGGTTCGTGCCGCGAAATAAAAGATTTTCATGCGACATATATTTTCGGCAGTTTGTGCCAAAGTATTCCAAGGCCGTCAATTGCCCCAGCCCGCCGGGGATATTGTTCCGCAGATAGTCAAGAAATGCCACCGCGTTCTCTTCCGCAGGCAGTGAAAAGAAAAGATCAAGACAGCCGGCCGGGCTCGTCGCCAACCGCATTTCGCAAGCCGTAACAGCGCCGAATATTCCTTCGCTGCCGATTATCAAATCCACAAAATCCAGCGCGCCATCCGGCGAAGAATATGGCCCGCTGGCGTTTTTTATTTTTGGCCGCAGATAACGCGGCACAGGCAGTTCGCATTTTTTATCTGAAAATTCAATGATAAAACATCCGTTTTCGGAGATATATTCGCCGCGCCGCGCGTGAATTTTCATCCCGTTCGGCAGAATAAAATCCAAGGCCGCTATCCAGTGCCTAACGGCGCCAACCTCTCCGGGCGTGAACCCGGAAGCATTACAGGCAATGGCTCCCCCCACGCAAGCATCGGTGCGGCTTGTCGGGTCAACCGGAAAATAAAGTTTCTTTTTTGATTGTTCTATAACGGCGAGCCGCATATCTTCCAATATGATGCCGACCGGCGCCCGAGCGGTTTTTTGCTCCGCGTCAACCGTTATCGGCGGAGCAAGCATTTTAACCATGGAAATGACAACTCCGGACTCCGCCGTGGCGCTGCCGGTAAGGGCCGAACGTCCGCCGGAGACAGTGAAAGGGATTCCACAGGAAAAGCATAAACGGAATATTGCCGCCAGCTCTCGTTCCGATTGCGGTCTGCAAAGCGCATCGGCCCGTCCCGGCAGATTGGAACTGTCGCGCACAAAACCGGCCACAATATCCTGATCCATGACCAGGTCGGCGGCAAACGTATCGCGGAGAAACTGCGCCATGGGGGATAATGCGCCGGATCCGTGATGCCTTCCGGCAAACTCGCTAATCCGCCTATATTCATTGTCAGTCAAAACATTCTGACACTGGATGCGATTGTTTGGCATATTTTTAGTTAGCGTGCAGCATCTCCAGCGCAATGGTCGTCACGCATTTGGGCGTCACCGCGCGCATGCAGGAACCGTCTTGGAACCTGCATCGTTTCGCAAAACAGGGCTGACACCGCAGGTTGCCCGCCGCCACCCGGTGACGATCGCCATAGGGACCCGTGCGCTTCTTGTCGGTCGGCCCGAACACGGCCAGGACGGACGTGCCCAGGCTGGCCGCCATGTGCATGGGGCCGGAATCATTGGCAATCACCAGGTTCATGGCCTGCAATACTCCGCCCAATTGCGGCAGGGATAGTTTGCCGGCCAGGTTCATGATGCACCCCTTGAATTCTTTGGCCATGCCCTCGCAGGCCGCCGCCTCCGCGGCGCCGCCGATCAGGAAAATCGAGGCGTTGGCATGTTCCTGCAGGTCGCGGCCGGTCTGGACGAACGAAGACACCGGCCAGTTTTTACTCGGCCAGCGTGAAAACGGGATCAGCGCCACGCGGGGTTCCGGCTCGCCCACGAGTTGCATGGGAAACTCCACGGGAAACACCGGCGGCAATACCGGCAATCCCAAGTGCCGGACCACATCCAGGTTTTCCTCGACGGCGTGCCGGTCCTTGTTGCGGGGGCCGGCTATTGTCTGGTAAAACAGCTGCGAACCTTCCCGGTGAAAGGATGGCCCGATCCGCTGACTGCCGCGCGCGAGCCGGGAGGCCAGCGCGCTCTTGAGAATGCCCTGCAGGTCCACGATCAGGTCATACGGCTCCGCGCGCAGAGCCCGCACGTCGCCCATCAGGGCGCCCGACCAGACGTCCCGCGCGAGCGGGATGACGCGGTCTACGTCGGCAAAACACGCTACCAACTCCTGGTAGGCCGGATGCACTACCCAGTCAACCGTCGCTTGCAGGCCGGTCTTCAGGCAGTGCACGGCCGGGAGGGCGTGAAACAGGTCTCCCAACGAACTTAACTTAACCACCAGCACTCGTGAAGCAACCGCGCCCACCCGCCTGCAGCGCTTGGAGCGCAGCGTCTGCCTGCCCGCAATGCTTCGCATAGCGATGCAGGCGGGCGGGCGGGCGGATGCGGACAAATGTGCGGCTGTTTCCATGCAATCAGGAGACGGCATGCGGGCCGTCATTTTTTTCATACCCGCGATCATATCGCACAGCCAGACCCCGATGCAACGGAAAAACACGGGCATGGTTCAACGGTTCACGGTTAGGAGGTTCACGGTTGGGAAATTCGACAGAAAAATTGGCAACCTGCCCGCAGTGCTATCCACCGCAGCGAGATTGCAGGCGGGCCGTTTAACAGTGAATCGCTGAACCTTGCACCATGCCAAACACTGACATGGTTGGAATGGCTTGACCGACACAGCGGGCAACGATATTGTTACGGGCACGGTTCAACGGTTACAGGGTTGTCGGATTTTGGACGAAAACCAAACCGTGAACCTCTCAACCGTTGAACCGTTGAACCATACCTTGATTCTTATGAACACTGATTTTGATCTTACGCGCATATCCGGACTTACCGAAGCCGAAGCCCTGCGGCGGCTTCGCGCGGAGGGCTTTAACGAGATTCCTTCCACGCAACAGCGCGGGTTGTTGCATATCGTCCTGGAGGTCGCGCGCGAACCGATGTTCCTCCTGCTGGTTGGTTGCGGCATGCTGTATCTGTTTACGGGCGAACTATCCGACGCCCTGATGTTGCTCGGCTTCGTGCTGGTTGTGATGGGCATCACGGTTATCCAGGAGCGGCGCACCGAGCGGGCCCTGGAGGCGCTGCGGGACCTGTCAAGCCCGCGGGCGCTTGTGATCCGCGACGGCCGGCAGCGGCGCATTCCAGGGCGTGAAGTCGTCCGGGGAGATACCCTGCTCCTCGTCGAGGGCGACCGTGTGCCCGCCGATGCGGTCCTGCGGCAGTCCATCAACCTGTCCGCCGATGAATCCCTGCTAACCGGCGAATCCGTACCGGTGCGGAAGACGGCCACGGAGCAAACAACAGCCGCGGCAAGGCCGGGTGGCGACGACCTGCCGTTTGTCTTTTCCGGCACGCTGATCACCGCCGGCCAGGGGGTGGCGGAGATCCTGACAACCGGCACGCACACGGAGCTAGGCAAAATCGGCAAGGCACTGCAGAGCGTAACGCAGGAAGACACCCGCCTGCAGAAGGAAACCGGCCGGCTGGTTCGGAACCTGGCGGTCGTCGGCCTGTCGCTCTGCGCGCTGGTGGTCCTGGCCTACGGGCTTACGCGGGGCAACACACCGCAGGCTTGGCAACAAGGCCTGCTGAGCGGCATTACCCTGGCGATGGCCGTGCTGCCGGAGGAGTTTCCCGTGGTGCTCACGGTCTTCCTCGCACTGGGCGCCTGGCGGCTTTCCCGGAACAGGGTTCTCACGCGGCGCATGCCGGCCGTGGAAACACTGGGCGCCGCCACGGTGCTGTGCACCGACAAAACGGGAACCCTCACGCTTAACCAGATGTCGGTCCGGCAACTGTTCACGAACGGCGAACTGTTCGACGCAAATGTTGCGAAACGGACGGCCTTGTCCGAGCGATTTCATCCGCTTCTGGAATACGGGATCCTCGCCAGCAAGCACGACCCGTTTGACCCCATGGAAAAAGCCTTGCAGGAACTGGGCAAAAAGTTCCTGGCCCGGACCGAGCACCTGCACCAGAACTGGAAATTGATCCGGGCATACCCCCTTTCGCCGCACCTGCTGGCCCTGTCGCACGTCTGGAAATCACCGGACGGGAGCATATTTGAAATCGCGGCCAAGGGGGCGCCCGAAGCCATTGCCGACCTGTGCCACTTAAGCGCCCTGCAACAGAACGAACTGGCCGGCCATGTGGCCAACATGGCCGACGCCGGTTTGCGTGTGCTGGGCGTTGCCAAGGCGCATTTCAGGCAATCTGACCTGCCGCCCAACCAGCATGATTTCCGATTCGAGTTCCTGGGTCTAATCGGCTTGGCCGATCCGGTGCGGCCGACCGTCCCGGCCGCCATCCAGGAGTGCTACACCGCCGGTATCCGCATCATCATGATTACGGGGGACTATCCGGGTACGGCACGGAACATTGCCCGGCAGATTGGCTTGCGCACGCCGGAGCAGTGCATCACGGGGAGCGAGCTGGATGCCATGCGCGACGAGGAGCTGGAGCGGCGGATTGGCGACACAAGTATTTTTGCCCGCGTCGTGCCTGAACAAAAACTGCGGATCGTGAACGCGTTGAAGGGACGCGGGGAAATTGTGGCCATGACGGGGGATGGCGTTAACGACGCGCCCGCATTGAAATCGGCCCACATCGGCGTAGCGATGGGCGGTCGCGGCACGGACGTGGCGCGCGAAGCCTCGGCGCTGGTCGTGCTGGACGACGATTTCTCCTCCATCGTCGCGGCCGTCAAGCTGGGGCGTCGCATCTTTGACAACATCACGAAGGCGGTGGCCTATATTTTTGCGGTGCACGTTCCGATTGCCGGGCTTGCGCTAATCCCGATGTTCTTCCGCGATTGGCCGCCCCTGCTCCTGCCCGTGCATGTGGCCTTCCTGGAACTTATCATTGACCCCGCCTGCTCGATCATCTTCGAGGCGGAGAACGCGGAGCCGAATGTAATGAAACGCCCCCCGCGCAATTCAAAAAACAGGTTGTTCAGCCGGGGCACGCTGCTGCTCAGCCTCTTCCAGGGCGCCAGCGTGCTGGCCGCCATTGTCGCCCTGCTGGCCGTCAGCGCCCGCCTGGGGTATGCCGACGAGAACGCGCGCCGGACGCTGGCGTTCATCGCGCTGGTGGTCGCCAATCTCGGCCTCATTCTCACCAATCGCTCCTGGAACCGCACGATCGTTTCGATGTTCCAGGAACCGAACCGGGCCTTGTGGTGGGTGGTGGGCGGCACGACCGTAGCGATG
The DNA here is from genome assembly GCA_018896395.1 of Verrucomicrobiota bacterium. Classification (GTDB taxonomy): domain Bacteria; phylum Verrucomicrobiota; class Kiritimatiellia; order JAAZAB01; family JAAZAB01; genus VSJD01. The sequence goes on from JAHIMN010000285.1 coordinate 6,654, forward strand.
ACACTGCTCTTGAATGTTCCCTTCCTGCGCGAGCTGTTCCACTTCGCTCCGCTCCACCTTGCGGATATCCTGCTCAGTATCGCGGCCGGCATCGCGAGCATCCTGTGGTTCGAACTGCTGAAGCTGACCCCCTTCTTGAATAGCACGCCGGCTGAGAAGACCGGCGCATAGCAGGGGGCCACCTGCATTCACAGATAAAAAATCCGATCTTTGTTTTCCGCCAGCCGCTGCGCGTTCCAGTCGTCGCCACCCTCCCGGTTGGCGCTCATAAAGATCGGCGGTTGGATTCCGGCTTTGACGAGTTTGGCGATCACTTCGCAGACCAGGGCATTGGCGATGGCACAACCGGTAATTGTTGAGAGCGGTCCGACCTTTTGCGGTAAGCCCGGAATGGAGACCGCCGCGTCGCCGTGGGGCGCGCCGTTATCAATGACCACATCGCAGAGATCGGCCAGTTTTTTTCCGGAGGGGTGCCGGCTGGCGACTCCTTGGGAATACGCCCGCGATGTAATGCCAATGGTTTTAATGCCCATGGTTGTCGCCTGCAGCGCCATGTCGATGACGACGTGATTGCGCCCGGACGTGGAAGTGATGATGAGACTGTCGCCCGAGCGCGCCGGCGAAGCGGCCAGCAGTTCACGGCCCAGGCCGGCAATGCGCTCCAGCCGGGAGGTCATGGTAAGCGGATGCACCGCTAAATTCATGCCGTGCGGATAAATAGGATTGATCAGCATCAATCCGCCCGAACGATAGACCATTTCCTCGGTAATGATGAAGGAATGGGAGGCCCCAAATGAAAACAGGCTTTTGCCCCCCGTGATGGCCTCAACCAACAGGTCCGCGGCCGCTTGGATGACCTTGGCTTGGGAGTGCTCTACCTGCTCGAGCGTCCGAATCGCCTGTTGAAAATATTCGCCGGCTGATGTCATGGCTAAGTCCCCCGGGTTTCGTATTGTTCCTTGCTTTGACGGTAGCGCTCTTCACCACCTTCACGGTTAACGCTTGAGAAGACGGTCAGTGGTTGTCCCCGGCTGGCCATGATTTCCATGACCCGCCCCAGCAGCATCCAGCCGGCCACGTCCATGGCCACTCCGGAAACAGGCATCAGTTTGATATCATAGCCGGGCACGTCAACGGCGGCATCGCCGACGGGCGCGCCGAGGTCAATGACAACATCCACTACCTCGCAAAGCCGCTTACCTGATGGGTGCAGGGCGGCCACCGTTTGCGTGTATGCCAGGGACGTGAATCCGATCACACGGATGCCTTTCGCCTGGCAGGCCAGCGTCAGCTCGACCGGCCCCCGGTTTCTGCCCGAAACGGAGGAAACCAGCATGATATCGCCGGACCGGAGATTGCCGGATTGAACGGCAAAGCGGACGGTCTCCAAATCCTGTTCCCAGGTGTCGGAACGGGGCCGGTTTTGATAACAGCGCGGCACGGGAGACGTCACGTTCACGGTATAGTTAAAGGGCTGGATCACCGCCAAGCCCCCCGCCCGACCGAGGAAATCTCCCTGAATGCCGTGCCCGAGTTCCGAACAATATATCAGGCCCTGATGGGTCAAGGCCTGGACGATCAGCTCGGCCGCCTGCTCCAGGGCGGGTAGTTGCGTTTGCTCGAGGTGATCCAGTATGCCTCGGACTTTATTAAGATACAACTGCGGGACCATAACTATCCTCCTTATTTCATAATTTCTTTATAAGTAGCCAGGAGCGTGGCGGCTGCCTGGTCATAATTCGAACAGGGCTCGCGGCGCAAACTTAACAGCGCCACGCCGAGCACGGAAGGGTGATGCGGACGAACGGGCGTCAACCGTGGCGCAAACGTCCGCGCCTGCTCGCACAATCGATTCCAGTAAATGGAAGAATGCATAATGACACTGCCTGTGCCAATCATCGTATAGGATTCGCGGGTCATTTCAAGGCGAACGATGACGGCTTGTAGAATATCGGCAATGTCGTCAGCGGCTCCCGTGATGACCCGCCGGGCGATGGGGTCTCCGCCGGCGGCTTCCTCATCCACGACGCGGGCAAACGCGGCGATAACGGAACGATCCATGGTCTTCAGGCTGAAGGTAATCAAGTCGTCCAAGTCGGTCAATCCGTAGAAGGCGTATAACCGGTTTTGCAGGGTTGTATGAAAACGAGGGTGCCAGTCCGATTTCGCCGCCGCCCGCAAGGCCATCAGCCCAATGAAATAGGCGCTGCCGGTATCACCCAGAACGGGACCGGCCCCGTCGAGATGCAATTCCCGGCCATCGCTGGTTTTTCCATACACAACTGATCCTGTTCCCGAAAGTACGATCAGGCCGCAAGATTGGCCGGCCAGCGCAAAGGCCGCTTCCTCTTCCGACACCCAGCTCATCGAGCGGATGGGGATGCCCAAATTGAGCGCCGGTCTGAGGCGAACGTTGATGGATATAACGGCAACCGATTTGGGAACATGATGGGCCAGCGCGTCGCGAGCGGCCATGAGGAACGCTTCCTCACTCCGGCCGCTGAGGCCGGGGCCCTCGCCCGTGCCCCATCCCAAAGCCTGCCCGTCACTGCGGACCAATAAGGCGTGACATTTAGTCCCGCCGGGATCGAAGGCCAGAATGGTTGCATCAGCATTCATTCTTAAATTTCAGGCATTGCTACGCTATCGACATTGCTGTCTATTCAGATAATTAACTTCAAAAAGCGCTCAAGTCAATTCCGCTTTTTGCCGCATGGGATTGACCATTGTCAATTCATTACCAAAAAACCGCTTGATTGAATGCCGCATAAGCATAATAATCAGGTTCGCAGTTCAAGGGTTCACAGTTTCCGTCAGCCGACGGATTAGAGAGCGATGAAGATTGAACGGTTTTTAAAGAAGAGCCTCAGAGGTCAGCAAGAAGTTCACTTATCCGTACTGAGGTTTTGTGGCTCTGCGGTTCTTCTTCCAGAGAGCGCAAAGCGACCAACCGTGAACCGTGAACTGTGAACCTGACAACCTGGTACGGGAAAGCAACCGTCATGGCTCACAACGAGCAATTAGCCCAAACATTGCGGATCAAGCTTCCGGCCGAAGCGCTGGAAGCGGCCAAACCCGCAAAGAGGCCCAAGCTGGCTTCGAAAGCGGCCGGCCTGCCCCGTGAGACCGTCCGGGCCAAGCTCGGGTCCTCCGAATTCACGCTTTACCATGAATTTCTTCAGAGCATTTATGACGCCGTGCTGATCACGGACTGGGAGGGACACATTCTGGACGGCAACACGCGCTCCATTGAATTCTTCCGCTACGAGGTCCGCGAACTGCGTGAAAAGGTAATTTTCGATATCATCTATGGCTTCGATGCGGCCATCCTCCAGAAAATCTGCGCCAACCTGGATCGCGACCAGTTCACCCTGATCGAGGAAGCTTATTGCCGGCGGAAGGACCAATCCCTGTTTCCAGCGGAGATCGCCACCAACAAACTGCACCTGGGCGATGAAAAACACCTTTGCTTTTTCGTGCGCGATATTACCCGGCGCAAGCAGGATGAAAAAATCCTGCGCCAGACCCGCGATCAGCTCGCCCGGGCCGAGCGCATGGAAATGGCCGGCAGCATTGCCGGCCATATCGCTCACGATTTCAACAACCTGCTGACCCCCCTGGTGGCCTACCCGGATTTCATTCGGTCCAAACTGCCGGAAAATTCCCCGGCACACGCGGACCTCGACGTCATCGCCAAGACGGCCCAGCAGATGGCCCACATCAATCAACAGCTCCTGGCACTGTCGCGCCGCGCCTATCACGAGCAGTCCGTGCTGAACATCAATGCGGTGATTGAAACCGAGTCCTTGTTCCTGGAGCGTAACGAGCCGGCCAAGGGGATCAAGCTTGACCTGGCCCTGGCGGGGGATTTGTTTAACATGAAGGGTTCGCCCCAACAGCTCTTGCGCGTTATTCAGAACCTGTGCCAGAACGCCATCGAAGCCATGGGCCCTGTCGGCACGCTGACGATCAAGACCGAAAACGTCTGCCTGGACACGCCGGTGAAGAAATACGAGCTTATGACGCCGGGCGAATATATCAAGGTCTCGATCACCGACACCGGCCATGGCATTCCACCGGAAATCCAGGACAAACTCTTCGATCCCTTTTTTACCACCCGGAAGGCCGATAAACAGCGCGGCTCCGGCCTGGGCCTGAGCGTGGTGAGCGGCATCGTCAAGGATCACCAGGGCTTTATTGACCTGGAAAGCACCGTCGGCAAGGGCACTACCTTCAGCCTGTATTTACCGTCCTGCCGGGACAAGATCCAGCCGGTGGAGTCGGAAAAACATTATACCGGCACGGAAACCATCCTGGTCGTGGATGACGACAAACTGCAGATCGAAGTCATGACCCGCCTGCTGCAAGCGATGGGCTACACTGTCGAGAACGCACATAGCGGCGAGGAGGCGCTGCGGCTATTCGCCACACATAAGGTGAAAGGCCATTTCCCAAAACTGGTTATCCTCGACATGGTCATGGGCGAGGACATGGATGGCACCCAGGTCTACCAGGAGCTGAAGGCCATTAACCCCAAGCAGAGAGCCATCATCGTTTCCGGTTATGCTGAATCGCCCCGGGTCAACCTGGCACAGACCCTCGGTGCCGGCGCTTACCTCCGCAAACCGGTGACATTCGAAAAACTGAGCAAAGCGGTCCGGCAGGAATTGGATCGGCCCTGAAGTGGCTGTTGAAAAACTATTTTTCTTGTCATTCTGAGCAAAGCGAAGAATCTCCAAATCGCAGATTTGGGCCATTTTTGAGATCCCTCGACTTCGCTCGGGATGACCTTTACAGGCGATAATGGCTTTTTCAACAGCCACTAAAGGGCCGGCCACTTATTCAGTTCACATTTTCAAACAGCACGGACGAAAGATAGCGTTCGCCGGAATCGGGTAGAATCACAACCATGGTTTTACCGAAAAAGGTTTTGTCCTTGGCCAGCCGCACGGCCACGGCCACGGCGGCCCCGCAGGAAATACCGGAGAGGATCCCTTCCTCCCGCGCCAGGCGCCGCGCCATTTCCACGGCCTCGGCGCTACCAATCTGTTCCACGCGGTCCACTAAACCAAGATCCAGCGTGTCGGGAATAAAGCCGGCGCCAATCCCCTGGATTTTGTGCGCACCCGGCTTGAGTTCCTGCCCGGCCAGCGACTGCGTAATAACCGGGCTTTCCTCCGGCTCCACCGCCACGGATATGAGCGCCTTGCCTTTCGTCCGCTTGAGATACCGCGAAATGCCGGTGATCGTTCCACCCGTCCCTACCCCGGCCACCAGGACGTCCACGGCGCCGTCGGTGTCATTCCAGATTTCAGGACCAGTGGTTTGTTCATGAATGGCCGGGTTGGCCGGATTCTTGAACTGCTGGGGCAGGAAGTATTGTTTCGGGTCCGACGCCGCCAGCTCCTCGGCGCGGACTATGGCGCCTTTCATGCCTTCCGCTCCCGGCGTCAGGATCAGGCGCGCGCCAAAGGCCGCCAGGACCCGGCGGCGCTCGATGCTCATCGTTTCCGGCATGGTCAGCGTCAACGGATAGCCGCGGGCCGCCGCGACATAGGCCAGGGCAATGCCCGTGTTGCCGCTGGTCGGCTCGACAATCGCCATACCCGGCTTGAGCACGCCACGCTTTTCCGCGTCCCAGACCATGGCCGCGCCAATCCGGCACTTGACCGAATAAGCGGGATTACGCCCCTCAATTTTGGCCAGCAGCGTGGCCTTGAGACCCTGCGTGACACGATTCAGCCTGACCAGCGGCGTGTTGCCGATGGACATGGAATTATCCTCAAAAATACGGCGCATGCTTAACCCTCCCTTATTTTGCGATGGTCTTTTGCAGGGCCTGGTTAATATCGGCCTTGATATCCTCAACATCTTCGATGCCAATGGAGAGCCGGATGTAATCTTCGGTTACACCGGTTTCCCGCTGTTCTGCCGGCGTCAACTGCTGGTGCGTGGTCGACGCCGGATGGATGACCAGGCTCTTGGCGTCGCCAATGTTCGCCACGTGCGACAGGAGCTCAACCGAGTTAATAAATTGCCTGGCCGCTTCCAGCCCGCCCTTGATGCCGAATCCCACGAGCCCGCCAAATCCCTTCTTCAGATACCTGGCGGCCACCGCATGGCTCGGGTCGTCTTCCAGGCCCGGGTACATCACCCATTGAACCAGTGGATGCTTCTTGAGCCAGTGGGCAATGGCCAGCGCGTTTTCCGAATGTTGACGCTGACGCAACGGCAGAGTCTCAAGCCCCAGCAGGAACTGATGCGCGTTGAATGGACTTAGCGCCGCGCCGATGTCGCGCAGGAGCGTCACGCGTACCTTCAGGATGAAGGCCACGTTGCCCATGCCGGGCACATTGCCCAGGGCATCCCAGTACACCAACCCGTGATAACTCGGATCCGGTTCCGTGAACTCCGGGAACTTCCCGTTGTTCCACTTGAATTTGCCGGAATCTACAATGATGCCGCCAATCGAGGTGCCGTGGCCGCCGATATATTTCGTGGCGGAGATGGCCAGGATATCGGCGCCATAATCAATCGGCCGGACCAGGCCGACACCCACGGTGTTATCCACCACCAACGGGATACCGGCCGCGTGCGCAATGGCCGCAATGGCCTCGAAGTCGGGCACGTCCAGTTTCGGGTTGCCGATGGTTTCCGCGTAGATCGCCCGCGTTTTGGGCGTGATCGCCCGCCGGAAAGCATCCGGATTACGGGAATCCACGAATATTGCCGTGCGACCCAGTTTCGGGAACGTGTGGTGCAGGAGCTGGTAGGCGCCGCCATAAAGGTTGTTGGCCGCCACGATTTCGTCACCCAGCCGCGTGATGGCCAGCAAAGCGTAGGTAATGGCCGACTGGCCGGAAGCCACGGCGAGCGCGCCCGTGCCGCCCTCAATGGCGGCCACCCGCTTTTCAAACACGTCATTCGTCGGATTCATGAGCCGCGTATAGATGTTGCCGAATTCCTTCAACGCGAACAGATTCGCCGCATGCTCCGTGCTTTTGAAGACGTAGGACGTGGTTTGATAGATGGGGACCGCCCGGGCGCCCGTGGTGGGGTCTGGCTTCTGTCCCGCGTGTAAGGCTAAGGTCGCTAATTTTGGTGTGGTCATGGTTATGTTCCTTGTTCGGTTGCCCCCCATGGAGCTGTGTTATCGTTAAATAGTATAGATTAAGGTTATTCCCGCTTGTTTGGCTTCGTACTTTTCCATCATGGTTTTCAGTGTATCAGGTGTGGGTCATATCCGTCACGTGGAAACCGGCTGCCGCAATCATGGCAAGGTCGGCCGCGTGCCCCTGTCCGGGCGTGGTCAGGTAGCCATTGGTAAAGATCGAATTGGCTGGGTAGAGTGCCAGGACCTGCAAGGCGCCCAGGCATACCTCCCGCCCGCCCGCGATGCGAAGCTCGCGCTCGGGGTTCACCAAACGGAACATGGCCAGGATGCGCAGCCCCTCGGCGGCCGACAGGCGCGGCCGCCCCTCTAAAGTTGTGCCGGGGCGCGGATCCAGAAAATTGACCGGGATCGAGTCCGCTCCCGCCGCGCGCAAGGCAAAGGCCAGTTCCACGCGGTCTTCGGGCGTTTCGCCCATTCCCATAAGCCCGCCGGAACACAGCTCCAGGCCGGCGGCCTTAACCACGCGCACCGTTTCCACGCGGTCACGGTAATGATGGGTCGTGCAGATCGTCGGAAAAAAAAGTTCCGAGGTTTCCAGGTTGTGGTTGAACCGGTCTATGCCAGCCTGTTTCAACCGGCGCGCCTGGCACGCATCTATAAGACCTAACGAGGCACAGAGCTGGATAGGCATCTCCTGCTTGATCCGGCGCGCCGCTTCACACACCGTACTCAGTTCCTGTTCCCGCGGCGCGCGACCACTGGTGACGATGCAATAGCGCAAGGCCTTGAGCGCCTGGGCCTCGCGGGCGCCCTGGATAATGTCGTCCACCGACTGCATCGCATAAGTGGACACTCCCACAGTTGATTTGGCCGCCTGACTGCAATAGGCGCAGTCCTCACTGCACAGCCCGCTCTTGGCGTTGCGGATGACGTGCAGGCTGACCCCCAGCCCGAAATACCGGCGGCGCACGGTAAAGGCCGCGTCCAGCACGGCGAGCAATTCCTCCGCCGGCGAATTCAACACGGCCAGCGCATCCGCGCGCGTCACACTCCCGCCCGCCAGCACTTTTGCAGATAATGTTTTCCAGTTCATAAGATCTTCGGCACACTTCCTGTATTCTCCTCTCCTTTTTTTGACCCAACGTTGCGCATGAACCTCGGCGCTGTTTTGCGCCGTAGTGCTCCATGCGCTGATTCGCTCAGATTTCTTTCTGGATATCTTCTCGGGTGATTTCACAATCCCGGAGAATCTGGGCAACGAGTCCGCGACCGATGGTCTCGCCGCGATGGACGGGAACCACGGTGCACCGGCCGTCGGGATGACGGAGAAAGTGATGGCTTCCCTTGATCCGAATGAGATCAAAAC
>JAHIMN010000286.1 GCA_018896395.1 Verrucomicrobiota bacterium
CCATCGCAAAAGTCTCCAGCCTTAGGTGGATCCGCCTTCGGCGGAAACCATGCACCACAATGCAAGGGGCGCAAAAAGTCTCATCTTTTTACTTGCATTCAAACGTATGCCCCATTATAACACATTTATTCATTTATTATATAAATTGGTCGATGTCCACAGAAGGCATAGCTCGACCAGTTAGTGTTGCACTTGCTACTGGCTAACAAGGTATGTTTCAAAAAAAACTATAGGAGGAACTGGGCATGAACCATAGAGCTCTAAAAGCAATCATATTTGCCGGTCTTATTGCAACGCAGGTGAATATAATTTCAGCGCCGGCGGGCGGCGCGACGTTATCCACTAATGCTGCCTGGACCTGGATGAAGGGCGCAACGACGACCAATCAGAACGGGACCTACGGCACGCAGGGCGTGCCGGCCGCAGCCAACATGCCCGGCGCACGCGAAAACACGGTATCGTGGATGGACAGCACCGGCGCGTTGTGGCTCTTCGGCGGCTTAGGCTACTCCGCCTCGGGGGGGACGGGCAAACTCAATGATCTGTGGAAATACGACCCGGCAACAACGAACTGGACCTGGATGAAGGGCGCGAATACTACTAACCAGCCCGGGACCTACGGCACGTTGGGTGTGCCCGCCGTCGCCAACACGCCCGGCGCGCGCAATAACGCGGTATCATGGACGGACAGCACCGGCGCGCTATGGCTCTTCGGCGGCTGGGGCTACCCCGCCTCGGGAAATCAGGGCGTCCTCAACGACCTGTGGAAATACGACCCGGCAACAACGAACTGGACCTGGATGAAGGGCGTAACGACGACCAACCAGACCGGGACCTACGGCACGCAGGGCGTGCCGGCCCCAGCCAACACACCCGGCGCGCGCCATTGCGCGACATCATGGACGGACGGTTCGGACGCGCTGTGGCTCTTCGGCGGCTGGGGTTACCCCGCCTCGGGAAGTACGGGCTACCTCAACGACCTGTGGAAATACGACCCGGCCACAACGAACTGGACCTGGATGAAGGGCGCAACGACGACCAACCAGATCGGGACCTACGGCACGCAGGGCGTGCCGGTCCCAGCCAACACGCCCGGCGCACGCGAAAACACGGTATCGTGGATGGACAGCGCCGGCGCATTGTGGCTCTTCGGCGGCTGGGGCTACCCCGCCTCGGGAAGTACGGGCTACCTCAACGACCTGTGGAAATACGACCCGGCCACAACAAACTGGACCTGGATGAAGGGCACGAACATCGTCGCCCAGAACGGGACCTACGGCACGCAGGGCGTGCCGTCCCCAGCCAACACGCCCGGCACGCGCAATAACGCGGTATCATGGAAGGCCGGCTCGGGCGCGCTATGGCTCTTCGGCGGCTACGGCTACCCCGCATCGGGAAATCAGAGCGTCCTCAACGACCTGTGGAAATACGACCCGGCCACAACGAACTGGACTTGGATGAAGGGCACTAATATCATTAGCCAGAACGGGACCTACGGCACGCAGGGCGTGCCGGCCACAGCCAACACACCCGGCGCGCGCTATTGCGCGGTATCATGGACGGACGGTTCGGGCGCGCTGTGGCTCTTCGGCGGCTGGGGCTACCCCGCCTCGGGGAGTTGGGGCTACCTCAACGACCTGTGGAAATACGACGTCGGCGGCGGGATTTCGCTTGACACGCATGCGCTGGTCTTCAGCGCCACGTGCCAGGGTGTCAACCCGGCGGCGCAGATGATTGGCATAACTAACGTCGGCTGGAGCGGGTTCACCTACACGAACGTCATCACCTACAGCGCGGGGGCATCGGGATGGCTGACGGTGTTGCCGGCTGACGGCGCTGTCGCCCTGAACGGCGCAACAACCCTGACCAACCATGTTAACATCTCCGGCCTTGGCGCGGGCACATACTACGCGACCAACCAGGTCGTCGCCGACGCGACCAACAGCCCGCAAACCGTGGTGGTCACGCTGAAGGTGACCGGGCCGCTGATCACCGCCAACGGTCTGGCGGGAGATGTGTATCTTGACAGCGGCGATCCAGTTACGATCGCCGTTCAGATGATGAATATGGAACCTTATCTCGGAGTTGAAGTTGACTGGTGGGTTATTGCCTTCGCGCATTCCGGTGCATGGTATTACCTGAACAGCGCCTTGCAATGGACGCCGACGCTTTTCAGCGGCGACCTGGCGGCTTTCCACCCCGCCTATCAGGGGCCGCTCTTCAATCTCTCTTCCACGCCGGTGTTGAACGGATTTCAACTGCTCCAAGGAACCTATGACTTCTGGTTCGCCGTCGATTATCCCATGGACGGCATCCTGAACCTAAACGGTCCGATCCTATATGACAATGTGACCGTTATCGTGCAGTAAGCTTACAGGGTTAGGTTCCAATCCCTCAGCTTCGGCAGAACGGCGGTGTGGGTCAGGTCAAACCAGATGGGCGTCAGTGACACAAACCCGTCGGCCAGCGCCTGGATATCGGTGCCGGCGGTATCCCCGATGATCCTCAGTTCGCCGTCCATCCAGTAATAGGTGTCCCCGCGCGGGTTGGTGCGCTTGTGAAAAATTTCGGCGAACCGCGAGCGCCCCACGCGTGTTACCGCCAGGCCCTTGACTTGGTCCAGCGGCCGGTTGGGCACATTGACGTTGAGCAAGGTGTCCGCGGGCAGGCCGCGGGCAATAATTTCCTGCGTTAACCGGCGCGCGACGTGCGCGGCTGTTTCCCAGAGCGGGTCCTCAAATGTTGCCAGCGAAATCGCCATACTGGGGATGCCGAGAATCGCGCCCTCCGTGGCGGCCGAAACCGTGCCGGAATAAATCACGCTGATGCCCACGTTCGGCCCCAGGTTAATGCCGCTGATAATCAGGTCCGGCGGCCGTTCCATCAGCACCGTGACGGCCAGCTTGATGCAGTCGGCCGGGGTACCCACCACGGCATAGCCCTTGAACTGCGCATTGCGTCGGACCCGCTTGATTTTAATCGGATTCGAAAGCGTGATGGCATGGCCCACGGCGCTCTGCTCGGCATCGGGCGCGACCACGGTAACCTCGCCGATGTCCCGCACGGCCTCGTAGAGCGCCATAATCCCGGGCGCGTAAATACCATCGTCGTTGCAAATCAGAATATGAGGTTTCATGGTGCTCAATGGATAAGATCACAGAGTATCACAGTGCGACATAAACGCAACCTGTCTTCAGGGATTTTGGCATGGTTCACGGTTCAACGGTTCACGGTTACGGGAGTGTCGGATTTCGGGCAAAAAACCCAACCATGAACCACTCAACCGTGAACCGTTGAACCATGCCGGGATTTTTATGGATATCAGCCGGAGAACGGTGTATATTTCGCAATGGTTCATGGTTCAACGGGGAGAGAAGGGAATGTGGGACTATACGGATAAAGTGCTGGATCACTTCCGCAATCCGCGGAACGTGGGAACCCTTAAGGATCCGGATGGCGTGGGTGAAGTCGGCTCCATGGCCTGCGGCGACGCGTTGAAGCTGGTCTTTAAGCTGGATAAGCGTGGTCGCATTGCGGACGTCAAGTTTCAAACCTTTGGCTGTGCCAGCGCCATTGCCTCCTCCTCGGCCCTGACCGAGATGATCAAGGGGCTCACGCTGGAGGAAGCCGAAAAAGTCACCAACCAGGACATCGCCAATTTTCTGGGCGGTCTGCCGGAGCAGAAAATGCACTGCTCGGTCATGGGCCGCGAAGCCCTGGAGGTGGCCATCGCCAACTACCGCACCGGTAAAACTTCCAAAAAAATCCTGGAAGGCAAGGTCGTTTGCCACTGCTTCGGCGTGACTGAGGATGAAATCGTGCGCGTGGTCCGCGAAAATCGGCTGACGACCGTCGAACAGGTGACCAACTACTGCAAGGCGGGCGGCGGGTGCGGCAAGTGCCGGGGCGAGATCGAGGCGATCATCACCCGCATTCGCGGCGAAGAGCCGGCCGCGGCCGTGGCGCCGCAATCCTGCCCGCGCCTGACCACGCTCCAGAAGATCAGGCTTATCGAGGAAACCATGGAGAAGGAAATCCGGCCCGCGCTCAAAAAAGACGGCGGCGACATCGAGCTGATGGACGTGGTGGATAATCGGGTGGTGGTGGCCCTGCGCGGGATGTGCGCCAATTGCCAGGTGGCGCAGTTCACCTTGAAGGATGTGGTGGAAGCCAAGTTGCGGGAATTCGTGGCGCCAAACCTCGTGGTTGAGGAGGCCCACCCATGAGAACCGTGTACTTGGACAACAATGCCACCACCCAGCCGGCCCCGGAAGTGATCGAGGCCATGTTGCCATTTTTCACGGAGCTGTGGGGCAATCCCTCCAGTATGCACGTGTTCGGCGGTCAGGTGCGCCGTCACGTGGAGTTGGCGCGCGCGCAGGTGGCCGAGCTGATCGGCGCGGATCCTTCGGAAATCCTGTTCACGAGTTGTGGCACCGAAAGCGACAACATGGCCATTCGCGGCGCGGTCGAAGCCGCTTCCCCCCCGGTTAATGTCATTACCACCCGCGTGGAGCATCCGGCCGTCCTGGAGCCGTGCCGCATGTTGAAGGAGCGCGGGGTTCCCGTCATCGAGCTGGAGGTGGATGACAAGGGCCAGATCCGCCTTGACGATTTGCGGCTGGCCCTGAGCCGGGGCCGCGCCGTGGTCAGCCTGATGTGGGCCAACAACGAGACCGGCGTGATCTTTCCAATGGCGGAAGCCACGGAGCTGGTCAAGGCCTCCGGAGGAATTATGCACACCGACGCCATCCAAGCAGCGGGTAAACTGCCGATTGATGTCCGGCGTTTGCCGGTGGACCTGCTTTCGCTTTCCGGCCATAAGTTGCATGCGCCCAAGGGCATAGGGGTGCTGTTCATCCGCCGCGGCACGCGCATACGTCCTTTGCTCCTGGGCGGGCACCAGGAAAACGGCAAGCGGGGCGGCACCGAAAACGTGCCGTACATTGTCGGCCTGGGGCACGCTTGCGAACTGGCCGCCCGGGCGCTGGGCGACGAGATGACGCGCGTGGCGACCTTGCGCGATCGCCTGCAGGCGGGCATCCAGGCCGCGTGTCCGGACGTGCGTTTGAACGGCGATGAAGCGCAGCGCCTGCCCAACACGCTCAACATCAGCTTTCAGTATATCGAGGGCGAATCCATTCTGTATCACCTGAGCGATTGCGGGATCGCGGCCTCATCCGGCTCGGCCTGCACGTCGGGTTCGCTGGAACCCTCGCATGTGATTCGGGCCATGGGCGTGCCGTTCATGGCGGCCCACGGCTCGATCCGGTTCAGCCTCAGCCGCTACAATACGGCGGCGGATATTGAGTACGTCCTGAAAAACTTGCCGCCTATCATAAAAAAACTGCGGGCCATTTCCCCCTTCGCCGCGCCGTGATAGCAACAGGAAGCATGGTCACAGGAAGCATGGTCAATGGTTGATGGTCAATGAAGCAGGAAGCATACAATTTTTATAGCTGGACCAATGGCAGGCACGGTAACATGTTCCGGCAAGACCCGTCGGTTGACAGATTGATCCATTGCACAGGAACGTTCGTTGGCCGTGTATTTGTCTCGGGCCATGCTATCCGCATCAACCATCAACCATTGACCATTGACCATTTCCCCGTTATAATGCACGAAACATGAATACAATGCTTTTTTTCCTGCCAATGTTTCCCCAAGCGGACTTGGTGGACGCTTTCCTGCGGGCTAACACGGCCGGTAAAGCGCTGGTGGTCCTGCTCTTGATCGGGTCGGTGGTGGCCTGGTCCATCATGGTGACCAAGTTCAGGGAATACCGCCGGGCCTACCGCGAATCCAAACGCTTTTTGGCGGTTTACCAGGGCGAACCGTATCCCTTGGCCCTGATCTTGAAGCGCCAGAGTTTTCCCGGCTGTCCGCTGTACATGATGTATCGCGCGGCTTGTCGGACTCTGCACGGCCTGATCGAGGTGCGCGGCATCAACCCGGCCGAGTGGTTCGGCGGCCAGCCGACGGAATCCACGCCGAAGCTGGACGATACGGACATGAAAATCGTACGCAACATCATTGACCAGACGGTGGATGAGCAGGTCATCCAGATAGAGAAAAACGTCGTGGTCCTCGCCACGGCCGTGACGGCCGCGCCGTTCATCGGGTTGATGGGCACGGTGTGGGGGGTTATGGATGCCTTCGGCGGGCTGGCCATCCAGGGGATGGCGACCATCTCTTCCGTGGCCCCGGGCATTTCCGGTTCACTGATCACGACGCTCGCCGGCCTGATCGTGGCGCTCCCGTCGCTGATCGCCTACAACATGCTGACCAGCCGCATCCGCATTCTGAGCACGATGATGGAACATTTTGCCGAGGAACTGATGGCGGACATTGAACGTCACAGCCTCCGGAAATAGGCGAGGAGCCCTTTGTGGCCAGACGAACCAGGATAACACTCCACGCAGTCAGCGAAATTAACTTGGTCCCCATGCTTGATTTCGCGTTCATACTCCTGACCGTGTTCCTGATTACCTATCCCCTGATGGAGCAAGGGGTGCACATTAACCTGCCCCACGGCAAGGCCGCGGAGCTGAAGCCGGATCGCTCCCGAACCGTTAGTGTGCGGTTGGACGGCGCCATCTTCCTGGACAACCGGCCGGTCACGGAAAGCCAGATGACGGCGGAAATGAATCGCCTGGGCAAAACGGATCCCGCCATCACGGTGTTTGTGCGCGCGGATAAGGACTTGAAATACAGCCGGGTTATGGATGTCATGCGCATTCTGCACGACGCCGGCCTCAGCAAGATGGCACTGGTATCCCAGGCGGAATAATCCTGGGGAAAAAGAAGCGCGCCATGAAGAATGTTTACCTGCGTAACATGATGATCAGCGTGGCGGTGCATGTGGCCTGCGTGTACGTTCTGATCGCGTTTTCGCTCTGCTCCTGCCACTTCCGGCGCCCGCCCAAGGACCTGACGTTCTTCGTGGATTTCCAGCCGGGTCCGCCGCCGAAACCGGTGGATGTCCCCGAACCCATCCCGGAACCGCCAAAACCGAAACCGACCCCGAACGAAACCTCAAAGAAACCAAAGGTCAAAGTCAGCACCAACCTGGTCCGGCGCGCGGCCGCCCCCGTCACCAAACGACCGGTCAAAAAATTGTCCGCCACCCAAATTCGCAACATGCTGGGAACTGCCGTGGCGAGCGTTGGTACTCCAGCCGGGGTGCCGGGCTCCGGCACTGCAACGCCCTACGGCTGGTATCTGGCCCAGGTGCGCGCGATTATGTACGATGCCTGGCAACAACCCAGCACCCTTGCGGGCAAGCGCGGCCTGGTGACGCGGGTCCTGGTTCGCGTCCGGCAGGATGGCCAGATTGTCCAGAAAAAGATGGTAGACACATCCGGCAACGGCCTCATGGATACGTCCGTCATGACTGCCGTGGAATCAGTTAAATATTTACCAGAATTGCCCTTTGGCTTCGGCGGCGCCTACAAGGACATCACGATTGATTTTGAACTGGAAGACACGGGGCCGTGAGCACATGGAGCGTCCGCCTGCAACGCTATGCGTAGCATTGCGGGCAGGTAAAGTGTGGAGCGTTAAGCGTAGAACAAAGTGCAAAAGTGCGCGATCGGCCCGCTGGGTGAATACTATCCGGAAATATCATTACCGGCTGCCGCTTTTGGGTAGATTTTCTGTGAGCACTTTGGGCAAAGGCCATGGGTAAACACGGCGGTGGAATGCTGTTGAATGTAAGATTCCACCTGGTGCCAGTAGCCCTTGTCGTCCCGAATATGCTTGCAGGAGGCGCAAATCGGCAATAAGCCGCTCAACGTTTTCACGTCGGCCAGCGTCTCCCGGAGTTGGCCGATCAATAGGTCTTTCTCCAGGAGCGTCCGCTTGCGCTCGATCGAGTACCCGATTGAGCGCGCCAGCATGGTGTAATCCACCAGGCTCTTCACCAGATAATCCTGGGCACCTTCCTGGACGATCCGGATGGCCATCTCCTTGTCATCCATTCCGGTCAATACAATGACAGGTATCGTCGAGACATGCTCATGGAGCATTGCAAACGTGTTATGACCCGAGCTATCCGGCAGGGTCAAGTCGAGGAGCACAATGTCTATGCCGCCGCACGCCAGCGCTTTCAGGCCGTGGGCCAGGGTGCTCACATGCAGGATTTCCATCGCGTTCTCGGGCTCTTCCCGCAAAATTTCCATGATGAGCTGGGCATCGGCCGGGTCATCTTCGATCAAAAGCACTGTTCTGGTTTTTGTCGTCATGTTCGTTGCCCTCCTTGTCCGTCTTGCGGCGGGATTTTCGGCGTTGGGACTACCATCAAACTCAGGCCAAGTTTTTTCAGCGTTCCTGTGAAGCGCTCGTATTCCATGGGTTTCGTAATATAGCAGTTACAGCCGAGGGTGTAACAGCTTTCAATTTCCCGCGGATCATTCGTCGTGGTCAGCATGATAATGGGCAGATTGTGCCACTGCTTGTCGGTCTGGATGCGCCGCAGGACTTCCAGCCCGTCCATTCCGGGCATCACGATATCCAGGAGCAGGAGAAAGCCATGACTGTCATACCGGGAAGTCTGCCGGCCTGCGGCCATCAGGTAGTCCCAGAGTTTCTGGCCGTCCCGGAAGCGTATGATTTCGTTGGATACGCCGGCGCCCCGCAGTTGTTCCAGGATCAGCTCGGCATGGCCTTCATCGTCCTCGGCAATCAGGATCGTAATGTTGGTATGCTCGGTGGTCATGGTTCCGTCTCCTTTGCGACCGCCGGCAAGGCCAGGAAAAACCGACTGCCCTTGCCGATTTCCGACTCCATCCATACCTTGCCGCCATGCCGTTCCACAATCCGCTGAACGGCCGGCAAGCCGATACCCTCACCCGCGCCGTTTGCTTGCGGGTTGGGCCGGTAAAACAAGTCCCATATTTTCGGCTGGTGTTCCGGCGCCACGCCCAGCCCATTATCCTCGACGCAATACACCGCGTGCGCGTCTTCTTCCCGGCGGCCCCCGCCGGGGTGCCGGCCCCCGCCGGGGTGCCGGCCCCAGACCCGCACGCGCAGGGGCCGGGCGGGATCACGGTATTTGATGGCATTGTCCAGCAGGTTCGAAAAGATCTGGTTGATCAGCGCCGCATCGGCCCGGCAGGCCGGCAGGGCATTTAACGCCACCTCCGCGTCGGCCGTCCGAATCTGGAACATCATGACTTCCACCACGGTTTTCAACAAGGCGTTCATGTCCAGCGGTTGAAGCACCAGCGGCGCACGGCCCAACCGCGACAAGTGCAGAAGCCCGCTGATGAGGCCGTTCATTTTTTCCACGCCGGCATTGATGAACCGCATGGCTTTTTCGGCTTTTTCATGGGACGCGCCGAGGGCCTGCCGCGTCTCGTCCGGCAAGGCCGCATCCGTCAGGATACGGATGATCGCGTCATAGGCCTTGTTCAAGAGCTGATTGAATCCCTGGATGTTAACCAGCGGCGAGCGCAGATCATGCGAGGTGATGCGGATCAGCGTTTCCAGCTCCTGGTTGGTGCGTGCCAGTTCAGCGGTACGCTCCTGAATGCGGTGTTCCAGGCTTTCATTCAGTTTGCGGACTTCATCTTCCGCCTGCCTGCGCTCGGTGATGTCACGAAAAAAACCCGCTATATATTTCTTTCCGGCAATGGTAATGACGGTGGTATTAATGTCGGCATAAAACACACTGCCGTCTTTTCTTTTTACGGGCATATCCTTGGCTAAGGTAAAATCCCCCCTAGCTTGTTCTTTAAACTGTTCAATCACATAAGGGAGATCTTTTTCCGGATGGATATCCATGACTCTTAATTTTTCAATTTCTTCCAAGCTGTAGCCAAGCATCCGGCAAAACGCATTATTACAAGTGTAAAATTTCTTATTTTCAGGATCGGCTAATACTATTCCATCACTCGAATGGTCAAACAATGGTTTAAATTTGTCTTCTGCGACCTCAACCAAAATCTGCTCTGCCCGCTTGCGCTCGGTGATGTCGCGGCAAATGCTCATTATCGCCGCTTGACCATTCCAAGTTATTCGCCGCGAGTTCACATCTATCGGAAAGGGTGTTCCGTCCTTGCGCTGGTGCACGGTCTCAAACTTGAGATGTCCTTGTTTCATCATCCGCACGAGCCGCTTCTTAACATGAATACGTTTTCCCGGGATGACCATAAGGCTGGCAGTCATGGACATCAGTTCAGACCGCGTATAACCGTATTGCTTGCAGGCCGTCATGTTCGCTGCCAGTATTCGTCCTTTCACGTCATGAATAAAAATGGCGTCACCCGCGCTGTCAAACAGTATCCGGTATTGTTTGTTGCTCCCCAGCCACTCTTTGGCCCGGCGGCGGAGTTCGGCGACGTTTGATGATTTGTTCGCGTCCTTTTTCATGCGGACTTTCTCATTGTTCGTCCGACCCCGGCGATTCACCGCCGGGCAACCTGCCCGCCCGCCCGCAACGCTGTCGCGTAGCGACTGCGGGCAGGCAGCGTTGCAGGCGGGTGTTGTTGCAACCCAACGGGTTGCCACAACAGTGCTCACCACCCAGATATGCCTCAATGGAAAATGATATTGTTAAAACGGCGCGTTGTCAAGCTTTTTTTGCGGATGGTTGCGGCGCCGGCGGCAAATACCGGACAATCAGCGCAATCAGCGGGATCAGCAGAAAGAAAAACGCCGCCGCCACAAAAAAAACCGCCCGCAGGCCGAACATCCAGGCCACCACGCCGCTGGCCAATGGCGCCATCATCCAGCCCAGCGAGCGGGCGGTCACGGCCCATCCGAAAATAAATCCGCGCGATGCCGCCGGCGTGGTTTTGGCCAGCCAGATCTGGAACACCGGATCCAACCCGCCCGCGCAGAAGGTGGCGCCAAATCGGCCCATGAAAAGCTGGGCAAACCCGTGAGATAATCCGACGATAATCATCATCAATCCCGCGCCAAAGGCCGAGATCTTGCCGATGCGCGGCGGTGCGATCCGGTCGGCAATACGCCCGATAATGGGGCCGGCCAGGAACCCGGCAATACCGCCCACCGCTGCGAGCGAGCCGGTCCAGAACGCGGCGCCCTTCAGGGAGCCGTGAATTTCCTGGACCAGTAACGGCAACCAGGCGAGGTCGAAATGCAGCGCGAATCCCATGGCTGCCATTAGTGCCAGGATCGGAATGGCCGGGCCGATTTTACCCCAGAACATCCGGACCCGGTCTTCCATTGAATCGGCCTCTTCCTCCATCGGCCGCACAAATTCCTCGCGCGTGCCCAGCAAGACCAGCAACCCGGCCAACAGCAGGAACACGCCGGAAGCCAGGAACGCCATGCGGTAGCCGAACCATTCGGCAAACAGGCCGCCAATAAACGCGCCGCACATACAGCCGGAAAAAACGGCGGCGCTGAGCGTGCCCAGGACCATGCCGCTACGATGCGACGGACTTTGCACGGAGACAAATGTCTGCGCGGCATTCATCGTTCCGGTGAGCACGCCCTGCGCCAGCCGTAAAATAACCAGCGTTTGCACGTTGGGCGCCAGGCCCATTAAGATCAGCACGAGCATGCCGCCGAAATTGGCCCGCAACAGCATGAGTCGTCGGCCGTACCGATCGCTCAGGGTGCCCCAAATGGGCGAAGCCACGGCCATTGTCAGCGGCGCCGCCGCCGTGAACAGCGCCACCCACATTTTCAGCTCGTTCGGCTCTGTGATGCCTAATTGCTGGATGTAATACGGCGTGAACGGCATGGCGAACGCAAAGCCCATCATCGAGAAAAACTGAGACAGTCCCACCATGACCAAATTACGTTTCCATGCAATCATCGGTTACCTCAGTAGGCGGTTACGCGCCGCGCGCCCCGGGGTTTGGCCGGCGGCGCGGCCCGCCCGCAATCCGTCGGCTGACGGATAGCGCTGCAGGCGGGCGGGCGCGGTAGGGACGAAGAGGGAACCAGCGTCTGCACGGGCGCCTTGACTTCACGGGATCCCAGCGAAAGGCCGCAGGTTGTGCACCGGTAGTCATATAATTCGGCATGGGGCAGAACCAGCAGGAGGCGCTCGCGCACGGGCTGGAGCTTCCGGCAGGTCGGGCAATACAGTTCCGAGGCCCGCAAGTTTTCAAATTGAGCTTGTCTATGCATGGGACAACGCGAGAGTAGTTACTTGTATGATTGGCTATCTTTATTAGAATGATGCGGGGAATTGTCAACTCAAAAAGGGGATCTATTGAACGTTTGCCTTGATATTCAGCCGGCGGTCGCCCAGCGGGCCGGGGTGGGCCGTTATACCCGCGCACTGGTCGAGCACCTTGGCGAAAGCCGCGGCGCGGACCGGCTCCGGCTATTCTATTTCGATTTCCGGCGGCGCGGGCTGACGTTTGCCACCCCAGGCCTGGACCAGCAAGCCATCCGCTGGTGCCCGGGACGGCTTGTCCAGAAAAGCTGGAAAACCCTGCATTGGCCGCCCTTCGACTGGCTGGCGGG
>JAHIMN010000287.1 GCA_018896395.1 Verrucomicrobiota bacterium
AAAACAAGCTGATGGTGAGTTGAAACGGCCCTGGCCTTCGGGACAGATGCGTTTTCGAGCAAAAAGCGACGTGGGGAAGACAGGCCCCACCCTCTTGTCCCGGAATGATTGCAGCAGAAATTGGAATCACTTATCCGCTTGCCGCTGAAATCCTCCGGCGGGAACATCCGGAACAGTTCTGAACGAGTTTTAAAAAGCTCACGCGTCAGCAGCTCCGGCATACCATGGCCGTCGATCTCCAGGCGGATGCCGGTCTCCTCCGCGAACGGCCAACCTTGTGCCCCACGCCGGAGCCCTGTCTCCGAATGATGGTTTTTCTTGACGCCCCCCGGTTGGCACGGCACTCTACCGCCATTCAACAGGCATTCATGAAGACGTCACCCCACGCCGGTAGCAAGTGTTGCGTTAGCTGCTGGCTGTCGAGGATGAAATAATGAAGGACGAAAGGATTCATTTTGCTGCATATCGGCATTCGGATTTGGTTTGGCGGAGGACATTATACGCATATTAGACCTGACTCTGGAAAATAGGAAAACTTTAACAAAAGGATATTTGACCAGATGAGTTCACAAAATAAATCGGCATGTGAGGTGCGAAAGTTTCCAAGGGACTGCGTCGTTCATTCGCCCACTCTTTCGGGTGTGCGCGTGACCGCTGAAATGGGCGATTATGTTCGCCAGCTTTATGAAGTGCCGGGGCCGCTGATCGTCATTGAGCAGGCGGGGGAATTTCTCGGAATCACATGGCATCCGTGGAACCCGAGGATTCAGCATACAAAGCCGGATATTTATTTGGATGCTGAAGGGTGGCGCATCTTGTTTCCCGAAGGCGCCGAAGTCCGTGAATATCCCCGCAAGCGAAGCCTGAAGGAGTCCGTCGCCTGCTACCGCAAAGAACATCCTGTAATTACTGTACCCGGCAGGAAAACCCTTGACCGCATCAAACGTTGCGTATTCATTGACATGTGGCTTATCGACAAACGTATTGCACACACATACGCCGATGTATGCCGTCTGCTGAAGGAACTTGATTCGTACGGTCTGGCCGAAGGAACCTTGCTTTATCTGCCTGGCTGGCATGCGCCCTACGACACGCATATGCCAGCCTGGAAGCCAGCCGAAGCGCTTGGGGGCCACGCCGGATTCCGTGACCTGGCAAATCTGTCACGTCACGTCGGTGCCATCCTCCTGCCCCACATGAATTTCTGGGGCTATGACCGCGCATCCGGGCTTCTGGAGAATTGGGAGGAACTATGGACGGGCGGCCGCTGGACCGCCACGGGCGGTACCTGCCCCCAATATCCCGTCGAGTATATGCAGATTGACCATCCGCGCTGGATAAAGTTGTTCGATAGTTACTTTGATGCTACAGTCGGTGATTTCGAGCTTGAAGCCGTATTTCTTGACCAGTGTGGCAACGCCTTTGACTGTCCCACACCGGAAGCCCCCAATCAGAACATGAAAGCGGACCTGGTGGCTGGCACACGGGCATTGCTGGAACGGATCCACCGCAAGTTTCCTGATCTTCTCCTCGGCGCGGAGGTGCTTAACGAAAATATAGTAGACCATGCGCCTTTGATTCAGGCCACTTGGTTGATGGAGCCGAACATCGGTAAGTTTTCTCCAATCACCCGGATGATGTTCGCGGATCGTGTCCGCTTCTTCCCGCACCTGTTTCTTGCGTCGGCAACGCCCTGCCGGTATGTGTGCACCAACATGCCCTTGATCGTCGAACACGGCAGCGAACAGGTCTTCCATTGGTATCAGGAAAATAACAGGAAACTTGGCGGAATCCCGTCTGTTCGGCTCGACTACAAGCGCTTTGGTCTTGATCCCATGAGCCGCGCCGTCCTGAAGGAGGGATGAAACGGGCGGGGTACATGCCGCAACCAAATCCGAAATTAGAATAGCTCCCGTCTGCTTTGCCGTCCGGCAAAATACGAAAACAAGGAAGAAGTCAGTTATGATATTTAAACCTGAAAACTCCAAACTCTGGGATACCTTCATTATTCATCATGAAGGAACCTTTTATCTTTTTTATCTCCAGTTCCGGAAATCGGCGTGGGACGGCTATGGACTTGCCGTCAGCGAGGATTTGATTCATTGGGAAGACCGCGGGACAATTCTTACCCCTGAACCCGGTGAAGGCGGGATGGGGACGGGCATGGTCTGGCGCGTTAAGGACCGCTGGATGTTGAATTACTCGCTCTACGGCGCCGCCGACGGGCTGTTTGCCGGACAACAGATTTATTTTGCCGAATCCGAAGATCTGCTTACGTGGCGGAAACTGCCCAAAGATATCATGAGCGCGCCGGATCCCCGCTGGTATGAATGTTCCGGCGGACAGGTCAGTTGCGGCGCACGCTGGGACTCGATTTGGGTGACCCAGCAGCCGGATGGGACATTTCTGGGCTTTGTGACGGCGAACGCCAAGGAACCGGCGGGCGCCAATGGCGTGGCCGGACTGGTTTCAAGCGTTGACGGCATTCACTGGAAGACCGAGCCCCCGGCCAGTGAACCGTGCGGCATGGTCTGGGCCGAATTTGGCGGTTATGTTCAATTCGGCGCGCGCCATTATCTGCTGGTCGGCAGCAGTTCGGGGGGAGGGCCGCGTTTCGATCCCGTCTACAATTCCAGCGGCAAGGCCGGTGGAATGTATGTGATGATGGCCGACAATGTCCGGGGACCATACCGCTTCGTTCCCGGCGATCCGATGTTGCTTGGATGCCGCAACGCACCTCCCAACTGGGCATATATTCCAACCTATTTTGCGCGCACCTGCCAGTTAAACAACCAGACGCTGCTCTATCACCACTGGATGCCGCGGAATAATTTTTTAGACGCATGGCTCGGAACAGTGAAGCTGCTCGAGGAGGAAGCGCCTGGAAAACTTGTTTTGAAATGGTGGCCCGGAAACGAAAACCTCAAGGGCACAAAGCTTTTTGAGGTTGGAGACAAGCCTGATCTTGTCACCCCGTCTCCCCAGGCTGTACCCTCCGGCAAATGGGAATGCGCTGGAGGAGTCATCCGGGGAAAGACGGCGGGGGCGTCACTTGCATTCTTCGAAACGGATGCCTGCTACAATGACGGGATGGTCATTGAGAGTGAATTCCGCATTTCCGGAAACGGTGCGGCGGGGCTTTTCATCGGCACCAGGGAACACGGCGCTGAAAAACCTTATGAAGGCGTTGGATGCCTGCTGAACATGCGGGGATTGTTTGAGTTCGGCCGGATCACAGGTGGCATTGGCGGACCGGCGTTCATGGCGGAGAACCATGTCGACTGGCCGATTGCCACCTGTACTTTCATCAAACTGACCATCCTGGTGAGAGGTGAGTTTGTTGAAGTGTACGCGGACGGCCGTCTTGTCCAATGTTACGGCTTTTCAAAACCGGCCGCACGGAACATCGGGGTTTTCGCCGAGCGGTGTGAAGTCGAGGTCCGGGGATTGCGGATGTTCAAATTCAATGTGCCGGCCATCAAACGAAAGATTCCTCCGGTTGAAGGCACGGTCCGTTTACCGCAAGGCTGGCAGGTTTTTTCGTATTTTGAAAAAGGCGCGACGCCTCGTATCGCAGGAATCTTGCGCTCCATTCCCGAGTATCTGAAGGCCGGAGACCGCCGGATCAAACCGGCCGGTATGACTGCGTATGATGGCAATCTGGACTTCGCGGAGATATGGGGCGAAGTTGTCGAGAGGCGGGAGGCATACATCTATATTCCCTTCACGGTAGAGCAGGACGGACCGCAGTCATTCGGGTTTGGGGCCGACTGGTGGTTCCAGTCCTGGATCGACGGCGAATCTCTCTGCGACACGCTATCCTCTGGAAACGGAGGGGCTGGTGTATCCATGACCGATCATGTCGCAACCACGGAACTGAAGAAGGGCGATCATCTGCTGGCGGTACGGTTCATCAGTGGCCGCGCCTCATCCCGCATAGCAATCGGCGGCGCTCAGGATATCCGGGGCTTGCCGTCTTGAAAGAAATGCAGCGTTTCATGATTGTTCGGCAAGTATTGAGCCCGGGTTATCGACGGAATTTTTTCCGCCAAAACTGCGGATAATGTTAAGGCTATGTCATTTTAGGAAAAGGCGGGAAGCGTTTGCATCCAGTTGAACCGCTCAGCGTTTTCATGCAGGGGGAACGATAAGCAGGGACAGCTATTCAGGCTTGACGGCACGGTGGGTGACATGCCCGGGGATATCCTGAAATGTTCGCTGAAAGAACAAGAGGTGCTTGTATGGACAATATGAAGCGAAACGACAGGAACACAGTCAAGCAATTCTCGACAGCTATCTCACCACGTTCAAATATGATTGCCAAGCAGTCATTAAACGCTATTCCCCCCCGATCGGGCGGTTATCCGGGAGAGTGGATTAGCCGTTTTATCTGGGATGACGGCGATCCGCTGCCGGTGAACTGCTATATGATGTTCCGCAAAACTTTCGAGTTGAAGGAGGTCCCCGCCAACGCCTTGTTGATGACCACCGCCGCCGACAAGTATCAGGTGTGGATCAATGGGGTTTATGTCGGACGGGGTCCGGTGCGGACGGTCGGACCGCAGTGGGTCGCCTATGATTCATACCAGGTCGCTCATCTGCTCCGTCCCGGAAAAAATTCCATTGCGGCGCTGGTTTTCTTCCACGGCCGCATGAACGGCTTTTCCCAGGATCAGCGGGCCGGTTTCTTCGCGCAGATGGAGATGACTTCCGACTCCATAAATGAGTCGGCCGCCTGGGGAACTGACCGGACCTGGAAACTGCGCCTCGCCGCAGGCTGGCGGCGCGATACGAAAGAAGTCAATGCGTGCTACGCCGCGTTCACCGAAGTCTGCGATCTGGGAGCCGATCCCGTTGATTGGATGAAGCCCGAGTTTGACGATTCCAATTGGCGCGCGGCCACGGTATTGGCGGATGGGCATGGCGAAGGACAGGGAAATCCCCCCGACTGCTGGAGTTATCTGGAGCCGCGACCAATACCACCCTTGCGCGAATCTGAATTATGTCCGAAACGCGTCGTCCGCGTCGCGGAGGCTGGTTTGATGGATGGGGTCGTGGGCGCCGCCTTTCCCGCCGAACGGATGATGATTGAAAATATACGGGAACTGAAAACCGCTTCCGTGGAGGGGGTGGAGCATCTTGTTGACGGAAAAGGATCATGTGTTGTTCGTAGTTGGATTTCAGCGTCCGCACCGCGGCCGGAGAATTTGATCCGGAACCACGCATGTAAGGTATATGGTCCGTACGGAAAATTCGCCCCCCCGCCTTCATCTGTTGACTGGAAGGAATTGCCGTCGCAAATTGAATTGGGCGGGGTTGTCCGCGAGGGCGAGTCCGCGCGTCTGGCGGATGGATGCCTTGATCTGAGCGAAGTCTGCGGCAAGAATTTCTGCGGAGAAAATCCGAGCGGCACCGCCATGGTCTTGGTTCCCTTTCATCTGGACCAGGCCAAGGAGCTGGCGATCGGCGCAGGCGCGGACTGGTGGGTGCAAGTCTTCATGGATGGTCAGACGATGATCGACACCATCGGCGACCTGGATGAACGCGGGATTCCGAAAGGCAAAGCCAACAAGAGCTGGCCGCCGACCGCGATTGATGTTCAGAAAAAGGCGCGGATTGAGGCGGGCAACCATCTGCTTGCCGTTCGTTTCATGAGAGGCAACGCCTCAGCATTGCTTGCGCTCTCCATGCTTCCGACCGACATCCCCGAATCCGTCGCGGATCCCGTCATCATTCTGGACTTCGGCCGTCCGGTCTTTGCGGCGCCCGTAATTACCTTCGATGCCCCCGCCGGGGTGGTGGTGGATGCCGGTTACGGGATGAATCTGACGGATGGACGCGTTGCGACAGTTCACCTCAACACGCGCCATGCCGACCGCTGTATCAGCCGCGCCGGCCGCCAAACTTGGCATC
Organism: Verrucomicrobiota bacterium; assembly: GCA_018896395.1. Classification (GTDB taxonomy): domain Bacteria; phylum Verrucomicrobiota; class Kiritimatiellia; order JAAZAB01; family JAAZAB01; genus VSJD01. The sequence goes on from JAHIMN010000287.1 coordinate 5,914, forward strand.
CCTTCCGGCCTCTGACCGTCTTCCGTTATCTGCAGCTCGTGTTCCGCACCAACGGCACGCCGGTGACGATCGAAGCGGCAAATGTCATCACTCTGGAATATCCGGTGGAGGAACGGGGTTCCTTTACCTGCTCCGATCCCGTGCTCGGCAAGCTGTGGAAAGCCGGGGTGGACACGGTTTATTTGCATTTGGAAGATACGCTGGTGTGCGATGCCATCCGCGAGCGGGCCTTCTATGTGCTCGCGGGAGAACTGGAGCAACACTATTTGGCGGCCGCATCGGCGTGGGGCAAAATCACTATTACCGATTCGCATTTTCGCCAAACCATGCGCGGCCAGAACCGCGATGGAACATTTCCCATGATGCTCATTGGCTGTTTAAATTTGCCGCAAAATGGTTTCCCTCCTCTGCGACTTCCTATGGCGCGCGCCAACCAGCAAACGATACCCAACTATTCGAGCATCTATGCCCAGGCGGTGCTCCGCCGCTATCAGATGTTTCCATCCATGCTGTTCCTGGAGGAACAATTTCCCGCCTTGTTCCGTCTGGCCGATTGGTGCGAAAAACACGCCCAGCAAGAAACCGGGCTGCTCTATCATCTGACGAAATGGTGCTGGTTTGATTGGACCAGGAACGATCTTAAGGGGGCGCATCTTGGATCCAACGCCTTATATTACCAAATGCTGATGGATATGGCCGAAATTGCGCATATTCTGGAATTGCCACGGTATGAAAAGAAGTGGCGGGCGGCGGCCGCGCGCGTTGGCGCTTCGATTCGAAAGTCGCACTGGAACCAGGAACGGGGATTGTTTACCGACTCTGTCTATGATGGAAAGCAATCGACGGTGTTCACGGAGTTTTCCAATGCCCTGACGCTTCTGTATGGAATCGCCGATGCGGAACAAACTCGACGGGTGCAAGCCAATCTGGTCAAACCGCCGCAGGATTTAGCGCGTGTTTCGCCATTATACTTTCACTACGTGATTGAGGCGCTGCTGGCGGTGGGTGAATCGGATTATGCCTGGAGCTACATGTCGCAAAAATGGGCGCCGGCGATGAATGAGATGGAGGATCCGTTCATCACGGAAGAATGGGATTGGCGGAGGGCTTCCCCATGCCATGGCGGTGGCGCCGGAGTGGTATGGACGCTCTCCACCCATGCCCTCGGAGTCTATCCGTTGGAGCCCGGCCACCGCCGGGTGCGGATCGCTCCCCGAACCGGCGCGCTCACCTGGGCGAAAGGCGTGGTCCCTGCCGATTGCGGCGATATCCACGTGGCGTGGCGGAAAGAGGGCCAACGTTTCACGGTTTCCGTTGACCTGCCCGCGGACGTGGCCGGCGAGATCGCTTTGCCGGTCACGAAAGCCAAAGACTTTTCCGTGAAGCTGGATGGACGGGTTTTGGATCTTCGTTCCCTGAGCATCGTCCCCGCTTCCACGGGAAGTGAATGTCTGATTCCGATCAGCGGCGGCAAGCACAGCGCGGAAATCGCACCGCGATAGGACGAACATGAAAGCCGAGGCAATCCGTAAATGTTCATTGAAACGAATTCGGCAAATGGCTCACCGCAAAACAATACGTGAATTAAGAAAGAAGGACAGATATGACTACTCGACAGCAGCGAAGGAAATTTGGCCTGCTTGACGTTGACGTGGAGAGCGTTGTGCGCAAGCAGAGCATTGTCTATGAGAATGCGGCGACCTGCTGGCAGGATGGACATATCCTCGGCAACGGCGACATGGGCGTCGTCTCTTATGCGCCTTACAACCTTGAATGGACGGTCAACAAGATTGATGTTTTTGACAGCCGGACTCCGCCCGTTAAGCGCCTGACCTACTCGGACGTGAGGGAAGAAGGCAGGAAACGAAAAGCAATTAATTTGCTTTTTCTGGATGAATTGGAGAAGCCGCCCGCGAATTACCGCGGCCCCGGCGAGCCTCTTTTGAAATCCTGCGGACTCGTGAAAATCAGGACGGCGGCCAACGAATGCAGCTGGGGTGCTCCGCCGCCTTATCAAATCAGACAGACCCTGTCATTATGGGAGGCCAAGAACCGCTTGGAACTCCGTCTGCCGGATTCAGCCCCTGACGCTCGGGGCAGGCACACGGCCACATCCATCGCCGTGGAGTGTTTTGTCTCCCGTGAAAGCAATCTGTTCGCGGTACGTATGGCCAACGCCTCGCCGCCATTCTGGGGAATGAAAGTTGAGCTCTGCCGGCCCTATGACGGCGATTACGTTGGCGCCGATTTCGGGAGTGACGCCAAGCGGCAGATGATCTGGTTTAATCAGAAGTTGCCGGACGGAACATCCTATGCCATGGCGATTGGAGTTATCCAGAAGGGAGGATCTTTCCGCTACTATGAGCCCTTTTCGAAACGGCACATCACCGAGCCGGGCCGGATCATCGGTATTGAACAGAAAGGGGACCGGATTTGGATCAATTTGACGGGGAACGTTGATGTCTTCGTCGGGGTGGCCACATCCTATGAAACGGAAGACCCACTGTCGGCGGCAAAGGCCATCGTGGCAAAAGGGATGCGGACCGGTTACGACCTTCTGGAGCGGAATCATCGGCGTTGGTGGGCCGAGTTCTGGAAGAAATCGTTCATTCAGTTCCACGATCCGTTGATCGAGCAGCTCTGGTACTTCGGAGTGTACCAGGCGGGGTCTTCACTGGGCCGGGCGCCGGTGCCGGGGTTGTGCGGGCTCTGGTACGGCTATCATGATCTGCCTGTCCAGGGATTTTTCTGGGCGGTGTACACGCTGGACCAGAATGTTCAGCTCCAGACCTTCCCGGTTTTTGCGGTCAACCATCCTGAGCTTGCTCTGCCCTTCATGGATACGTTTTTAAACGCCTTGCCGCGTACGATCAAAGAGACGAAAGCGCTTTTTCAACTACCGGGTGCCCGTTATCCGCTGGAGATGGGCTTCATGGGCGGCGAGCCTTTTTTTAGCCCTTGTTATCGATTTTATGGAGCCGGCGGGCTGTTTTGCGGGATGATTTACGAGTGGGCCTACAGATATACCCAGGATCGGAAACTCCTCAAAGAGAAGATCTATCCCTTTCTGAAAGAGGTGGTGCGCTTTCATGTCGCCTTCATGGAAATAAGGAAGAATGACGAGCGCTACCACACTCAACCGATCGTCCCGGAAGAAATTCGCACCTTGACCCGTGATCCGATTGACATCGTCAGCATGCTGAAGCCCTGCCTCAAGCTGGTGATCGAAGCCAGCGAGATGTTCGGGATGGATGAGACCGACAGGGAAAAGTGGAAAGACGTGCTGAAGCATTACCCTGCCTATCCGGTGAGGAATGGGATGCTGGCGGATGGGATTGACGTGCCGCCTGACTATGAACGCCTGGGGCTCAAAGCCTGGGTCTCAAGGCTGCTTCCGGTTAATCTGGCCCACGAAAAAGACCCGGAGGTCTGGGGTTTGGTCAGGAAGACTTTGGATCCGCGGATAAAGCCGGGCCGTTACACGGAGAAGTGCATGGGCTATAAGAACGATTGCGGCGACTCTTGGTGGTGGATTACCCTGGCCATGCTTAGGTTTGGGATGAAAGCGGATATCCTTCCACGCCTTTATGGACAGATTCGGTGCGGGTTAAAGCCCAGCGGATTGATGCCCCACATAAAGGTCGCGGATACTTCCAAGAATCCAAGATATCGGGATCTGGTCGTGACAACGCCGGAGATTAACTCCGCCGTGACGATGGTGGTGACGGAAATGCTGATGCAGAGTTACAATGGCATTATCCAGCTTTTCCCCGGGGTGAATGGCAAGGCTACCACGCGGTTCGGCGATTTGCGGGCAGAGGGCGCGTTCCTGGTCAGCGCCGAAATGGTCCGCGGACGCATAACCTTCGTGAGCATTGAGGCGGAAGTCGGCGGCGCGGCGCGCGTTCAGAATCCGTGGAAAGGCAAGCGCGTGGTGGTGAAGCGTGCCGATGGCAAACAGGAAACCGTTCACGGCGATATCGTTGAAATCGCAATGGCAAAGGGCGAAATAGCGACCCTGTTTCCAAAAGGCGCCAAGCCAAAGATCAAACGCATCTTCACGGATGGCAAGCCGTCCGTGAAAACGATGAAGTTCAAGGATGGAACGGTGGTATCATTGGGAAAGAAGGCCACCTGAAACCGTGGGCCGAATATAAAGGTGAAGAGAGGAAAAAATATATGCGACAATTCACCCGTTTCGGTCTCCGCGATTACGATGTAAAAAGCATTGTGCGCAAGCAGAGCATTGTCTATGAGAATGCGGCGACCTGCTGGCATGATGGCTACATCCTCGGCAACGACCGGAAATATGTGTGGGCCGACGCCACGATAGACGGCGAGACTGTCATAGTTCGCAGCGACAAGGTTTTAAAACCGGTAGCGGTGCGTTATGCTTGGGCCGACAATCCGATCTGCAACCTGTACAACAGGGACGGTCTTCCCGCATCGCCCTTCCGTACCGAATGATTGTCGGCACCAGAGAAAATGGCCGATGAATTTTTAAAAGCGAAACAAAAAGGAAGGCTCTGAAAATAAACCATTCGCTTTAAAAACAAGGGATAATAAAAAAATGGAATATATTTCGAAAAGTCAACTTTTAAACACGGAACTATTTACAATTCAAGGAAACCTATGACAGCATCATCTCAAAACACGGACTTATCCTCAAAGGCAAAAACCCGAAGTAAGGCACACTTATGGGACATGGAGCCCTCGCTGTGCGAGATGGCGGAGACCATCACGCTGGAACGGACGGTGCCCCCCGACAATCCCATGCCGGAGGGGATGTGCTGGGCATCGGCGCCGCCGGCCGTTATGCCGGCCGTCAACCTGAGCACCCGCAAGCTGAAGGTAGGCCTATGGGGGCCGCCGGAACAGCTCACGTTGAGCTTGGGGAAGACAGACGTCTGGGATCGGCGGCAAGGCTGGGAAAAGCCCCTGACCCTGGAGGAGATTCGCCAGGGCACTTTCTCTCCAGCCAATGCGGGGATAAAGCCCACGCAAAGCGTTGGCGGCTATCTGCTGCCGGAAGGCGGCGTGGCCGAACGCTATCGCTCCCACACCGCTTATAACTTCCCGTGCCCCAAACCCGTGGGGCAGGTGATCCTGCGCTGCCCCGACCTGGCGGGCGCGAATCAGCCCCAGGCGACGATCCGCTGCGCCGACGGCACAGCCCGGCTCGCGCTGCGGCACGGTCGGGCCGCGCTGGAGGTGACCTGTCTGGCGATGATGCCCCGCAATCTCATCGCCATCCATTTTGCGGGGCAAGGCCTGGAACAGCCCCTGTCCCTGCGCCTGTACCGCCACCAGGACACGTCCGCCCAGCGCACACTGTACCGCCTGCGGGATGACGAGGATGATTATGCCGCCGACGCGGCCTGGAATGGCCCGTTTGCCCCGCCCGAAGCGGAAACCGACGGGCGATTCTTCTGGATTCGCCAGCGCTTTCCCGCGGAGAAGACGTTTCCCGAGGGGTTTGAATATGTGCTGATGGGATTGATCGTGGGCAGCCCGGCCACTCTGGAAGCGGTGAACAACGAGCGCGACCTGGGCACCAAGGCGGCCGTCCGCAAATCAATCAGCCGCGAGTTTCCAAGCATCGCGCTGGACGGGGCGGAATACCGCGCTCCCGGTTCCGCCGCGACAGCCCACTGGCCCCGCGGCGAGCACCAGGGAACTGCCCTGGTGGTCGTGGTCACCAGTGCGGAGTCCGCGTCGCCCCTGGCCGAGGCCCGGCGGCAACTTCTGGCGGCGGAAAAGACCGGCATGGAGGGACTCATCGCCGAGAATGCCGCCTGGTTCAAGGGGCTCTACGAACGGCGCGAGAGCGGGCGCGTGTTCTCCGGCTCGGCTGAACTCACCTGCCGGAATTTTCCCGCCATCTTCCAGAGCTGGTGTGCGGCGCTGGATGGAATGACCGGCGGATTTCTGACCCACTTCGATCCCACGCTCTACGAGGCTGACGAAGGCTATGCCATGCTCGCGGATACCAGCCCGTTTCACGGCCTGCCCTGCTACAACGAGATTTACTGTACGGGTCAGCACGTCCTGAACCGCAGCGACCGCGTGACTTATTGGCCCAAGCTGGCGAACCATTGGCTGGCCGCCGCCAAGAAAAACGCGCGGGAAGTTTTTAATCTTCCGGGCGCGTTCGGGCCGGCGCATGGCTATCTGCCGCCGATCAAGGCGGATGAATATGCCCATTGCTCCTCCATCTGGGAGTTCTGCATGGAGAGCCCGGCCCAGGTGCTCAGGGTGGCCTGGGACACCTGGGACTATGGCGGCGACGAGCGCTACCTGGCGGAGCAGGTCTACCCCGCGCTGCGCGAATTGGCCATCTTCTATGCCGCGTATGTCTCCCTGGGTGAAGACGGCCGGTACCATGTCATTCCCACCGTTTCGGCGGAGCACTGGGGCTGGACCTATCGCTTCGCGCGCAACCGGGATTCCACCTCTGCGCTGAGCCTGTTCCGTTGGGCCCTGCAGGCGGCCGTCCAGGCGGCAGAACTGCTGGGCCGGGATGCCGAATTGCGCGAGGGGTGGCGACAGACGGCCATGCGCATGGCGCCCTATCCGACAACGAAAGACATCGAGGAGCAATTCCGGCGCGACCAGGGGGCGCAAGCCGAGGTTGACGCGATCCAAGGAGATTGCGTATACCCGGCGGAATGGGCGTTGTTCGGGCCGGTCGGTAAAGATACCCCAGAGCCGGATTTCACGGCCCTGGCGGAATCGCCGGCGGAGCTGGTCATTGGCAGTCAGCATCTGACGGCACGGACGGTCGCCTTCACCGGAAACCGCCTGGATCTCGGAGCCCTGTTTGACGGCCGGGGCCCCGGCAAAACCGCTTACTTGCTGGCGGACGTTGAGGTTGACCGGGCGATGGACGCCACGTTCGGCGCCGGAGCGGACTGGTGGATGAAATGGTGGGTCAACGGCGAAGTTGTCTGCGACACCCTGAAGGATGGCAATTGCATGCATCCCCCCAGTCTTTTTGACCACAAGTTCACGGTGCGGCTGAAATCCGGGCGCAACCGGATCGCCGTGAAGGTCGTCAGCGGCGGCGGTTCGTTCGTGCTGGCAGCCGGCGGCCCCCGCGAACTGCGCCGGGAGATTCGTGAGCCGGCCTGGCTGGCGAAGATCGCCGCAGAAGGGCCGGTCTATTGCGACGTGGCGGGCGTGAACCCCTTCGGCAACCTGTTCAACTATTTCCATGGTGTCGCGCCCACCTTGCTGGCCGATCAGATCCACCTGGATTCGGATCCCGCCGAGATCGACACCATGTTGCGCACCGCGCAGTTGGTGGGCGGCTGGCAGAACCAGGCGGTCTTTCATCTCCTGGGCGCCTATCCCGGACTGCGCAAGGGCGTGCTGGCAATGCAATACTTCGACGCGAAACCGGACGAGCCGATCGACACGGCCGAAAAGCTGCTGGCCGTGGTGGCGGTGGAGCCGGAACGCCTGCTCAATTCCCGTTCGGGGCGCATCCACCTTTTCCCTTGTGTGCCCAAGGGCAGTACCGTCGCCTTCCGTAATTTTCAGGCGCGGGGCGGGTTCCTGGTCTCGGCCGAGATGCGGGAAGGCCGGATCACCTTTGTCCGTATCGCGGCGCGCCGGGACGTCGCCTGCCAGGTGATGAATCCTTGGCCGGGGCAGCGCGCGGTCGTGCGCCGCGAGGGCGACGGGAAGCTCGTACCCCATGAAGTTGATACAGCGCGCGGGGAATGCCTGGTGTTTGACGCGCAGAGCGGATGCTCCTACTTGGTCGAAGTGCGGCAATGAGCATAGACTGTATGATGATATATCAGTACCATCGCAGTGGTTTTAAGCAAATGCAATATTTGAAGTGAAATAAAAAAAGGAGTGACGCTCGGTTCAGGTATAAACCAAGGAGTGTCTCAAATGAACAAACCAAAGTATCACGCTTCTTTTCTGGACGCGCAATATCTCGAGCGTCTCACACGCAACAATCTTGTATATCCCGACGCGCCGCGCTTCTGGCAGGACGGGTTTATAATCGGCAACGGCGACGTGGGCGCGATTGCCTATGCGCCGTATCATGTGGAGTGGACCGTCAACAAGACTGATGTGTTCGACGGACGCACCGGCAATGGAAAGTTTCTAAAAGACTGCGAAGTTCGCGAACATTTGTGCCGTACCGGCGCGCGCAACCTCCGCTTTCTCAACGAATGCGAGCCCTCGGACGGTCCCTCCCCAGTCAGCAAATCATGCGGTCTGATCAAAATCCGCTTTGGCGATGAATATAGCTGGGGCGCGGTTCGTCCTCATCAGATCGAACAGCGGTTGAACCTGGCCGAGGCCACCTGCCAGATGAAACTGGATATGCATCTCTCCCATCCGCGTATTCGCAGTTTTGTGGCGGCGGATCGCAACGCGCTGGCCATCCGGATTGACCGGGTGAGCAGTTGCGCCTGGGGGTATCGCGTGGAATTGGTCCAGCCTTTCGACGTGGATTGGGCAAGTCCCGCGGCGTGGGGACAGGATGATGGGATGGTTTGGTTCACGCAGGAAATGCCGCACGGCGGCGCGTGTTACGCCATGGTGCTGGCCGCCGTGGCGCGGGGTGAAGTGGCGCCGGACGATCCGCGGAACGCCATGGTGGCGCCACGGTATCGCGTGAAACATTCTCAGCTTGGCAAAGCCCACCAATTGGGCGACCGCGCGTGGTTGGATATCCAGGGACATGCCGATTTATTCGTCACGCTGGTCACATCGTATGAAAGCAAAGACCCTTTAGCCGAAGCCCGGCGATTGGCGCGCGAGACACGGGCGGAGGGGTTTGAGCGGTTGGCGGAACGCCATCGGCAATGGTGGGGCGCTTTCTGGTCCAAATCGTGGATGGAGCTACCCGATGATCCTGAGGTGGAGCGGAGCTGGTATTTCAGCCTCTACGAAACCGGCAGCCTTTTGCGGAAGGCGCCGGTTCCCGGCCTTTATGGTTTATGGTACGGACACACCGATTCCGCGCGGGTGGGATTGCCCGCCGCGTGGTACACCCACGATCAGAATGTCCAGATTCCGATCATGCCGGTGTTTGTGACCAACCATCCCGAACTGGTGGAACCCTTCATGGACACTTATTTGAATGTTCTGCCTGAACTACAGCGCCACACACGGGAGGTCTATGAACGTCCCGGCGTGTGTGTTCCCCTTGTCAGCAATCAACTGGGTCAGGCGCTTCCTGCCAGATCTTATCGTTACAGTCTGATTGGCGGGGCCTACAACGGCCTCCTGTTTGTGTGGGCCTATCGCTTTACCCGCGATGAGGAGCTTCTGAAAAAACGGATATATCCCTTTCTCCGTGAAATCACACGCTTCTATGTGGCCTGGATGGATAAAATGCCGGATGGGCGTTACCGTCTCGATATTCTCATTCCTCCAGAAATCGGCACGCTGAGTCATAATGATATTTCCACCCTGGCATTATTCAAACCGTGTTTGGAACTGGCGATCGAAGCGAGCCGTAAGTTGAGACAGGACGAAGCAGAATGCCGTCAATGGGAGGATGTGCTGGCGCATTACCCGGAGCTCCCGACCCGGGATGGCCTGTGGGTCAGCGGTTCGGACATTGAGTTAAGCCACTACATTCAGGCCGCCTATCTGCTCTATCCGCTGTTCCCGGCGGGAGATTCATCATCAAAGACAACGGAGATCACCGCGCGGACCTTTGACCGGATCACGGAACGGGATATTGAGATTTCATATGCCGACGAGGCCGGGCGGTGGCACTTCAGGCGAGCATGGGCGCATTTCTTCCCGACAATGGCTCTGTTGCGGCTGGGACGCACTGACGCGGCATGGTCCCTGATGCTCGACGCGCTACGAATCTATCAGAAGCCCAACGGGCTTTTCTCGCATAATCCGGTCATTCAGGTTCCACCGGA
>JAHIMN010000032.1 GCA_018896395.1 Verrucomicrobiota bacterium
CTACCCCCCAAGTCACCCCACCAGTCACCCCACCAGTCGCCCCACCAGTCGCCCGACTGCTGGAACTGCTGGCAATCAACGGAGAGATGGGAAATGCCGATATCCGGAAACATTTCGGCCTACGGGATCGCACGCACATCCGTAAGCATTATGTTGATCCGGCACTTGCCGGCGGACTTATCGAGATGACGATACCGGCAAGGCCGAACAGTCGCCTGCAAAAATACAAGCTAACCGCCAAGGGCAGAGCGGTCATGGCGAAGACCGGCGGGAAGATCATGAGCAGGAAGCCTGAACTACCGAATCCCTGAACACTTAAGGAAAATCATGGGCAACACTTGGGTCACCAATATGCTCCATAGTTTGGACAACAATGGGGTTTTGATTCGAAAACCCGGACCGGCTTGTCTCGGCGTAGTCCCGTCTGCGGGACGAAGACGGGCACGTCGTCTTGCCGAATATTTCGGCTCGATTGTGGAAGCCGTCACGGCACGGCCCAGAGATGAGGCAGACTGGGTTACCGCAATCCAGTGCCCTAACCTCGGGAACGGCGGTATTGTACTTTTCGTAGTCGTTAGAGATGGAAAAATGCAGATTGCAGATTCCCGGAAGCGGATGATCCGGGCCTTTCTGCAGACAGAATATTGTCTTGGGATTCCCGATTACCGAAGGATCAAAAATCGCCTTGATCGTGCCGCCCCGGAACACCCGTCCCACGGGCAAGATGTTTTTACCGGATATCAAATTTATAAACTCGCCAACATCACGAAAGTTGACGGCTGCATGCGGGTTTGTGTAATCGAGATTCTGTTTCATCTGTATGTCGAACGATCTGTTTTAACGCGGACGTGTTTCTGTCCCATTTACTCAAAATCCGTACATGTACCAGCCGAGTTTCTGAGTGAGTTCGCAGAGTAATTCCTCTGGTGTCGGTTGGCGCTGGGTCGTGAAGGCCAACTTGATGTGGAATTTCGCACCCGCAATGATCTGATCGGTCTCTGGCAGTTTTGGGAAGATTTCCGTCTGGCTCGTCATGGTCGTAAATCCCCACGCTGATTAGAACTTGATGGCGTCGTCCTTGTCACCGGAGGGGGACGGGTCAGCGGATGCTCATCGAACGAACAGGCATTCTCATCCGGTTTGTGCCGTCTTCTTGATATACGCATTCACCCCGATGACTACGGGTTGGCCTTCGATTATTAAGCCGGTCACCTGGTTGCCGTGGGTGCTGGCTACGACCAGGGTTTTTCCGCTGGCGCTCGGCACAGGCGGGGTTTGCAGGTCTATTTCGATGATGAGCTTGCCGTCTTTGATGGTTGCTTGCATGGGGCTCCTTTATGCGCTGCCTGCCCACCTATACTCTTCAGAACGGCAGGTCATCTTATTTTGTCTTCTTGCCCGTAGCTGACGATTTTTTAACAATTGTCTTGGAAGCCTTCTTGGAAACTTTTGCTCCCATGGCTTTAAGTGTAAACATTCCAGGAGCCGTTTTCACAAAATCCTTGCCAGTATACAGCCGGACACCCACTTGTTTTTTAATATCCTTTGCTGCTGTCCGATAGCCGCTTTTTTTCAGTCTCATTACAATCTGGTCAATATTCTGGGGCTTGCCAGCAGCTTCCAACACTTTCACCAGCATATCTTTCAAGGTTATGCCGCCCTTGTTCTTTATGCGAATCTGTTTGGGCTTAGGCAGGGCTTTGACCTTGACCTGGGCTTTAACCTTCCGGCGTTTCCGACGCACAGACTTGGGTTTAACGCTTTTTCCACCCATGATTTCGTCAAGCTGCTTTTTAAGCCGGGCTATATTAGCTTCCAGTTTGGCAATCTTGGTGCGGATCGAGGAAGCCTTCTTTATGCGGATGTTTAGGGCTTTCTTTAATTCAGCGACTGATAGGTTCATTTTTTCTCCTATAATTGTGTTTCCAAGTAATGATGCAAACACCAAACTTTTAGAACTATATCGGAATCCAGGGAAATGCACAAAGGAAAAGAGAATGGAATTTTATGTTGGTACGGATGCTCAGTAAACGTGAACAGTCATTCTCAGCCAAAATGAACAGCCGGCATGGCCGCACCAGGCATGGGATCAACGGCTGGTGACATTGACGACGGTTCACGCTCCGTAAGCTTTCTCAAGTGTTCAGCGGCATTCGAGAAATCTCTCATTCTACCGAGAACGGTCGCAAGATTCTGTCGTGCTGTTGCGTCTTCGGGATCCATCACGAGAATCTTCTCGCATATATCGCGGCCAATTTGGATATCGCCGTTCCGAAGCGCGAGAGTGGCTGTCCTTCTAAGAAGCCCTAAGCCTATCACGTGGGGAATAGCGGTCAAGCCGAAACAATGCGGGCGAAGGCGCGCTTGCCGGCCTGGATGACACTGCCTTCCGGAATGGCCAGCTCCATGGTGATGTCGGTAATTTTAGTCTCGCCGATTTTGACGGCGCCCTGCTGAATAAGGCGCCGGGCGGCGCCGTTGCTTTCCGCCAGGCCGGCCGCGACCAGGAGCGCCATAACCCCCAGCTTGCCGTTTTTCCGCTGGGTCATGGGAATCACGACGGTGGGTATCTCGTCCGGTTGTTTATGTTCCGAAAACACGCGCTCAAACTCGGCGGAAGCGGCCAGTGCGGCGGCCGGGCTGTGAAACCGTGCCACGATGGCTTGGGCCAGTTCGTCCTTCACCTGGCGCGGATGACGTTTGCCTTTGGCGGCGGCTTGTTCGAGGGGGAGCGATTGCTCCTTCTCCGGCCAGCCGAGCACCAGCGCCGCATAGCGTCCCATCAGGGCGTCCGGAATGGACATGATTTTGCCGAACATTTCCCGCGGGCTCTCGGTGATGCCCACGTAATTACCCAGGCTCTTGCTCATCTTGCGAACGCCATCCAAGCCTTCAAGCAGGGGGAGGGTCAGCACCACCTGCGGTTCCTTGCCGAAGGCCTTTTGCAGGTCGCGTCCGACGAGCAGGTTGAACAGCTGATCGGTGCCGCCGACCTCAATATCCGCATCCACCCGGACGGAATCATAGCCCTGGATGATCGGGTAAAGAAATTCAACCACCGAAATGGGCTGGTTATCCTTAAAGCGCTTCTGAAAATCGTCGCGTGCCAGCATCTGGGCCACGGTCACCTGTGCCGTCAGCCGCAGGACATCCGGAAAGGCCAGAGCGGCACACCATTCGGAATTGAACCGCACCTCGGTGCGCGAGCGATCGAGTATTTTGAACACCTGGTCCTGATAAGTTTTGGCGTTGGCGGCAATCTGTTCGCGCGCCATGGGCTTACGGATTTCCGCGCGCCCGGAGGGATCGCCGATCATCCCGGTGAAGTCGCCGATAATGAATACCACCGTGTGGCCCAAGTCCTGGAACTCGCGCAGTTTATTGAGTCCCACGACATGGCCCAGGTGAATATCCGGGGCGGAGGGATCGGCCCCGTATTTCACGCGCAGGGGGCGTTTGGCAGCGGCGGCGGTTTCCAGTTTACGGCGCAGTTCCGCGCGGGATACCAGGTCCACACTGCGGGCGGTCAAAATTTCGAGCTGACGTTCAATCCCGCGGATAATGAGTAATGGTTGATGGTTCATGAATCGAGCCACACAGAACATTGCCGCAGGACCATGAGCCCTCGATCAGCGCGTTTACGCGCTGATCGGAGCCGCGGCGGATGTTATTTTTGCTCGTTCTTTTCTTCGCCCTTATCGTTCTTTTTCTCGCCGGGCCGCCATTCCTGAACCTGGCCATTGGTCTGGTTGACCCCGAAGGCTTCATCGAAGGCGCCGGCCAGATCCACCAGGTCCTCGCCCGGTTTGAGCCCGGTCAGCATTTCCTCCTGCACCACGAATTCTTCATCAGGCAGGGCGGCCGCCTTGATGCTCAGGCCGATGCGTCGCTCGATGGGATCGATTTTCACCACGCGGGCGGTCACTTCCTGGCCGACTTTGAGCGCGTCGCGCACTTTCTCCACGTGCTGTTCGCCGATCTGGGAAATATGCACCAGGCCGTCAATCCCTTCCTCCAGGCCGATGAACGCACCGAAGGACGCCAGCTTCGAGACCTTGCCGGTGACCTTCTGGCCGACCTTGTAGCGATCCGCGATGGAGGACCAGGGATCGCTCTGCGCCTGTTTCAGACCCAGGCTGATGCGCTGGTTGCTGGGATCCACTTCCAGGACCACCACGTCCACGGTGTCGGCCTTCTTCAGGATTTCCGATGGATGGTTGACCTTGCGTGTCCAGGACATGTCGGACACGTGGATCATGCCGTCAATGCCTTCCTGGAGTTCCACGAAAGCGCCGTAGGAGGTAAAGTTGCGGACGATGCCCGTGATCCGCGAACCGACCGGGTATTTCTCCCGCACCGTGTCCCAAGGATTAGCCGTCGTCTGGCGGATGCCGAGCGAGATTTTCTGGTCGGCCCGGTTAATGTTGAGCACCACGGCATCCACTTCCTGGCCGATATTGAGTACGTCGGATGCGCGGCCCACGCGCTGGATCCAGGAAATTTCGGAAACATGCACCAGGCCTTCCACGCCTTCCTCGATCTCGACAAATGCGCCGTAGGGCACCAGGTTGACCACCTTGCCGTGCACGCGGTTGCCCACGGGGAATTTCGACTCGATATTGTCCCACGGGTTTGGTGTTTTCTGCTTGAGGCCGAGCGAAACGCGCTCTTTCTCGAAGTCAATGCCCAGGATCACGACCTCGGTCGTTTCCCCGACTTTGAGAACTTTTGAAGGATGACTGACGCGGCCCCAACTCATGTCCGTGATATGCAGGAGGCCGTCTAGGCCGCCCAGGTCGATAAAGGCGCCGAAATCGGTAATGTTCTTGACCAGGCCGGAGCGCAGTTGGCCGACCTTGATGTCGGTCAATAATCCTTTGCGCTTTTCGCGGCGGCGTTGTTCGATCAGATCGCGGCGGGACAGCACGATGTTGCGGCGCTCGCGGTCAATTTTCATGACTTTGAATTCGAACCGCTTGCCGAGGTAGTCATCCAGGTTGCGCACCGGGACGATGTCAAGCTGGGAGCCGGGCAGGAATCCCTTGACCCCGCTGACGTCCACGATCAAGCCGCCCTTTACGCGGCTCTTGATTTCGCCTTCCAGCACACTGCCTTCCTCGCTGGAGGAGAGCACGTTGTCCCACATGCGCTGTTGTTCGGCCTTGGTTTTGCTCAGGATGATTTTGCCGTCGTCGTCCTCGATCTGTTCCAGAACGACTTCGACGGGATCGCCGGGCTTCAACGTTGCCAGGTCCCGGAATTCCTCGCCGGCAATGAGGCCTTCGGATTTGTAGCCGATATCTACAAGCACTTCATTATTGCGGACTTCCACCACTTTTCCGGGAACGATGGAACCTTCCTTGAAGTTTTTTAGCGTATCCTCATACATTTTGGCCATAGCCGCTTGTTTGTCGTCGCCGAACTGGCTGAGGTCAAAATCCTTGTGAGTTTTACGCTTCATTTCTTTTTCCATAATAACGGTTTACGAACTTTTTGGGCGTTTGGTTGTCCTGATGCCGGCCTGGAAACAGCCCTTTCATTTCCAGCCAGGCTCCGCGGCTCGACTGAGCTTGCCGAAGTCCGGGGCGCTCCCCGCTTCGCAGGGCGTAGTCGCCCAGGTGAACCGAAAACCCCTTGTATATCAATAAGTTCCTGCAATTGACAAGCATAATAATTAAAAAAATGCAACGCGAGCTAAGAATGGCGAACGAGGAACAAAGCACGGAATTATGGCCGTCAGATCGTCGCGTGCTCGATCCATGCATACAATTCCCGAACGGTGCGTTCGAATACGGCAAAGCTGTATTGCTCATCGGCCAGTACCTTGGCCCGGCGGGCCAGTTCCTGGCCCTGGTCAGGGTGTTCGATTAGCCGGCGCATGCCGGCGGCAAAGCACTCGGGCGTCGGCGGCGCCAGCACGGCCATATCGGGGGTCAGTACTTGCGTGTGCGTGGGCAGGTCGGTGGCCAGGATCGGCTTGCCGGACTGCAAATACGAATAAATTTTCATGGGTGTATTGTTGCCCTGAATGCGCGGCGACACGAGCACGTCGGCCATCGCAAACAGTTCCGCCATCCGGTCAATGGGCCACGGGCCGAGGAAACGCACATTCTTGCCAAGGCCCACTATGCCGGCTTTCTCCTGGTAATGCCGGATATTAGTCTCTTTGCCGCCGGCGATTACGAGCGCTGCTTGAACGCCGCTTTTCAGCAGGAGGGCAAAACTAGCAAGCAGGAGATCCAGCCCCTGGTACCGCTCCAGGTTGCCGATATAAAGGAAGCAGGGATGTGGGATGGCGGATAACGCCGGCGGGAGTTCCCCTGCGGCTGTCGGAGGTGTCGTGGCCAGTAGCGAAACATCACGCAACAGGCACAGCTTGCGTGGCGCGTAAGGCCGGGCAATGTCCGCCAACGCATCGCAGACCGGGACGACCGCCAGCGCGTGGCGGATCGCACGGCCTTCGAACCATTTCAGGATTGGGGAAAACGCTGCCAGGGCCCGAAACTTTTCGGTCATCTGCTGGGGTAGGGATGAATCCATGTCGAACACGTAGGGTGTGCGCAAGCAGAGGCGGATCAGCATGGCCATAAAAACGGATTCTTCCACCGCGTGCACCACCTGGTAATGTCCGTGGGCGGCCAGGTGCAGGGCCTTGGCCAGCACGAACACATCACAAACCAGTTTCTTGAACGAAAAACCCGGCCGGATGCCGCGCATTCCCGGCAGGCGCGGAATGCGGTGCAGGGTAACACCGGGATAGGTTTTCTCGGCACCCTCGTGGAACGTCACCACGTCAACCTGGTCGCCGCGCCGCGACAGCACCGTGAGCAGGAGATCCACGGCAATTGGCGTACCGCGTTCCTGGTAGAACGGATGTGGGGCCAGGAGAAGAATTTTCATAGGCTGGTTGTCTATGGTTTGATTATGACCGTAGCATGCTTATGTTGGCGGAGCAGATGCGCCGTGCATTTCTTTCGAAACGGGCCGGTGATTTTGCCGCATCTGCCGGCTTCCGGCACTCGCACGGATACATATCCAGTGCTTCGTGCCGCGTGCCAGCATCCCTGTCCCGCATGGCGGGATGCGCCAAACTTACCGACCCTTTTCAAATCCCGCAAGAGCGGGCACCGAAATGCACGTCGCGGACGCCATCGCGCCCGCAGCCCCGGCGCGATATCACACCCCCACTGGATGGTTAGGCCTGCCGGGCCTAAGTTCATTTTATAGCTCCGATATATCAATTCCGTTCATGGGTCCCCAGCCATTTCCGGAGCCGGCCGTAGCTGAGTAGTTGGTCGGTCAAAAAGGTGGCCATGTACTGCAGGGGCACGCCGCCGACGGTTTTGCGGCGCAGGCGGTCGCACTTGTGACAAATGGTCAGCGACGCGATGTCCGTGGCAAACTGCCGGCGCAGTTGCCGGTAAGCCGGACCGTTCCAGATTTCCTTTAGCGATGTTTCCTGGGCGTTACCGAGCTTCAGCACGGCATGAAAATCCTGCGGGCAGGGCGTGATCGTACCATCGGCGCAAATGACCATGGCGTACCAGGGGAAGGTGCACACGGTACATGGGTGTTGTTCGCTGACCTCGGGCGCTCCTGGTTCGGCCCAGACGTATTCCTCTTTTTCAATGATTTCATCCACGCCGGCATCCAAAAACTGCTGGCGCAGGGCCTGCACTGCGGCGGAATCGCCCTCGGCATCCTGGTTCCGAAAGCGGATTTTTTCGATGACCACGTACGGTTTTTTTCTGGCCCCCTCGCGGCGGAGCGCGACGAGGCGCAGAATATTATCCCGCGTTTTCTCGAAAGTGGCGCCCACGCGCACCCGCTCGTAGGTTTCCCTGGTGAATCCGTCGAATGAAAACGAGACCAGGTCGAGACCGGCCTCCAACAGACGGCGTGCCTTGACCTCATCCAGCAGGGTGCCGTTGGTATGGAAGCGGACTTTGAGCCTGGCTGCCTTGGCGTAACGGATCATGTCAAAAAGCGCCGGATTCATCAGGGGTTCACCCCGGTGATGGAGATTGATGTCGAGGGCGAAATGGCGGGCTTGATCAATGATCTTTTGAAACAGTGCCAGGGGCATAAGGCCCTTGTCGGCGGCGGCCACGTCTTTATTGGGGCACATGACGCACCGCAGGTTACAGCAACTGGCCGTTTCGATCCACAGGCGCAGAGGCAGGTAATGGAGCGCCGCCTGCCGGCGCCGGTAGGCCAGGTAAATCCGGCCCATGCGGCCCATTTTTAAAATCGGTTTCATGTGTGTACGATAACGAAAACCGGATCATAGTTAAACAGTAAAATTGTTAACGCTGTTTGCTTTACATGCACAGCCGAACTTGCATAATCTGGAGCGGCGAAGAAACACGGATTTCCGTGAACCTATCAACCGTGAACCGTTGAACCATGCCCGGATTTATCTGCCGGAGGAAGATTGAACACGGCTAAAAATGCCATGGAAATGTTGCCCGGACAACCGAGCCGCCTGCACCGCTGGGCTTTGCTCCTCGTCTGTCTGGCGGCCTTTGGCTTGCGCTTTCAGGGCATCAACTGGCCCGCCTTTCATCCCGATGAACATCCCATTGGCGCGTGGGTGGATAAAGCCGCGCGCGGCGTGTCCCAGAAAGACAAGCTTTACGCCCATGGTTTTTTTCACATGGTCAAGCCGGCCATCTGGATCAGCCGGGGACTCGATTACACCTCGAACGCTTTCGCGTTTCAGCGTGGCCTGAAAGACCGTGTGCGCCGCACCGAGGATAACGCCATCATGGTGGCGCGGTGGTTCAATGTCTGGGCGGGCACGCTGGTCTGCCTGGCGGGCTACCTGCTGGTCCGGCGCATCACCCGCTCGCCCTGGGCGGGCGTGTTCGGCGCGGCCTTGCTGGGGCTGGCCCAGTATCCGGTTGAACACAGCCACTACGGTGAAACCGATATCGCCATGCTATTGACCCTCACGACGACACTGTGGTTGATAGCCGTAACGGTGGAGACCCGCAGAAGGCTCGTCTTTGTGCTGGCCGCCCTGGTCGGCGGATTTGCCGCCGGCACCAAGTTCACGCTCTTTTTGCTTCTGCCGGTGATCCTGGCGCTGAGCGTAACCTTCGATCCGCGGTCACTGTCGCTGAGGGCGTGTGTCCGTACCGGCGGCCTGGTCCTCGCCGGATTAGTTTGTTTCCTGCTGGGTTTTTTGCTGGCCATGCCCGAGGCCGCGGACGTGGGCTGGTTTTTCAAGGGTTTGGCGTATGAGAAAGCACGGGTATTCGGCGAAACCGCGTTGAACTTGGGCCCGCTCCGGGGGGACAAGCAGGTCAGGTATATGGTACATGCCCGGGAATTCCTGGAGTATCTGAACACGCTGGGGTGGGGCTGGCTGGTGCTGGCGGTTGTCGGCTTGCCCTGCTCTGCACTTCGCGCCTTCCGCCGGTTCTGGACGGTCACCCTGCTGTTTCCCATCCTTTTCCTGATCTACTGGATTTACCAGGCGCCATGGGTGCGCAGCCAGGAATTCATGGCGTTTCTGCCGGGTTTCGCCGTGCTGGCGGCCCTGCCACTCATCATGCTCTGGCGGTCCGGCCCGGGCTTCCGGCGTCTGGCCATCCTGATTCTGGCCGCGGTCGCCCTGATGGCCAACGGGATCAACGGCTGTCGGACGGCCTCGCTCTTCGGCTGGACCGATACACGCCTATTGGCCAAACAATGGCTACAAACCCACTTGCCGGCGCAACGTACGATTGCCACCGAGAACTATGCCGACCCTGCCTGGGCTGATATCGACAGCTTACCCGTGTGCATTAATAAAGTTGAGAAAACCGGTTGGGCTTTTTTGGTGGCACGGGACACGGATTACCTTCTGCGCACAGCCAGCAATTCCGGGCGCGGGTTGCGAAATCCGCTGACGGACACCCTGTATCCGGCTCCGCAAAAATTGTTTGATGAATTTATCCGGAACAGCGAACGACTCCGCGTGTGGGCGCCCTTGCCGCCGCAGGGCCTGGCCACATTTGTGTCACCCGCCATCGAACTTTACGGTTTGAAGATTTATCCCCGTGAACACAAAATCAACCTTGAACTGCCCCAACCGCTTTGGTTGAACAATTATTATGACAGTGAAAAAGGACGCCAGACTTTTTTCCCCGTGGGCCGTAAACTGGGCGCGGCCACGGGAATCCTGATTGATTGCCTGCCGCGCACCATCGCCATTGGCGGGCCGGAGGCGCCGCAGGGTCCCATTTACCTCATCTTCAACACGGCCGAGCGCTCGGCCACCATCAGCATCCGGGGATTCGGGCAGACGCGGCGCGCGGTGCTGAGTCCCTATGACGCAGTCATCGTGCCCCTGGAACGTTCCCCTTGGCGTCCGTGCCTGAGCCAGTTCGAGGAAATCACGCTTCGCACGGAGCGCGTCAAGGATATTCTTTACATCCCCTGCTTCGTGCGCGTGGCGTTCAGTCCGTCGGAGGCGGTGCGCTATTGCCTGGACCTGGACGCCGAAGAGGCCGTCTGGAAAACATTTTCCGAACAGGATTTGGCGCGCATGTGCGATCCGGCCACGGCCTATCTCCTGGCCGTGCGGAGCGCGCGCTGGGCTTTGGCGGAGCAACTGGAAGCGGCGGCGGACCGTGTCGCGACAGCGCTGACAACAATAGCGCGCGCCGACCCGGGCACGGTGCGCATCAACGGCAACAGCGGGTATTATTACAACGAGTTCGCCCGGGCCCGGATGGACGAGGCGCCGCGCGATATTATCAGCCTGCGCGAGGAGCGCGATGCCCGGCTGATTGTTAAGGAGACTACGACGAAAGATTGTCTGAACATGACCGAGCCGGTCCAGCCGGCGCCGGAACCCTCGCCGCTCTACGAAGCCGTCCTGCAGTTGCCCGTGCGCCTGGCCCGGGGGCGCTACACGTTTTGCGGCGAAGTTATGGCCAAGGTTGATGGGTCAACCAACGTGACATCGGATGCCGTGTTCGAGTTCCATTTTGGCCAGCCGGAACAGCGCATCGCGCGCCATGGGCCGAGCCACCCGGATATGTGGGCTCCCATTGCGTTCGAATTCCAGGTGGCACGGGAGATCCAGCCCCGGTTTATTGTGCGCACCCATACGCCGGCGCGACTCTATTTCCGCAACACGGAAATCCGCTGGAGCCTGTCGTCTGCCTTGGCCTCGGTGAGGAGTGATTTGGCCGTGGCGCGTGCGGCGCAGGCGATAGCCGGCGGAAAATACGCAGACGCCCTGCGGTGCCTGGCCGGTCTCGACCCGCAGAAGTCCCGCTGGAACGAACTGGAGATCCGGCAGTTGGATCTGGCGGCAGCGTGCGGGCGGGGAGGTCAGGAAGCAAGTTGGCAAGCAGCCCGGCGTTTGCTTGAACTGGCCCCCGGGGATTATGCAAGCCTGCAGGCGCTGGCGGAAACGAATCCGGCGTTCCAGGCTGTGGTGACCGAACTGGCCGCCAATTTAAAAGCGCCCGTTGAGTTTGGCGCCCACATGAACCTGGTGGGCTTTATTCTGCATCCCACCGGACAAAAGGTGCGCTGCGTCTGGGAAGCCAAAAAGAATGAAACGCCACCCATGGCGGTGAGCTTCTGGATCCGGCGTCACGGCGAATGGCGCAAGAAACAGGTGCGACTCTTGAGCGACCGGCAATGGCTGGCCAAGGGCGAACGCGTAACCGTGGAGGTTAAACTTAGCGATGCGTTCGCCGGTTATACGCCGGATACCATGGCGCTGGGTCTCGAAACTGCCGTGCAGTGGCATCCGGGCGCCTTGCCCGTGGCTGGAAGCCGGGAACCGGTCGTGCCGTTGAGCGAACTGGTGCGGCGGGCCGGGCCAAGCCGGCTTTAATAATCTTCAGGAAGCGTGCCCCTATAACATTTTCGACCACATCAGGAACAACCGGTGCTTGTCCCAGATTTCCAGGCGCACCGGTGCGGCGCTGCTTCCTGCCGCCGGCCGTGGCCCGCCCGCAACGCTGGAGCGCCTGCCCACATCGCTGCGCGAAATGCTGTGGGCGAGTAGCGACTGCGGCCATGGCCAGCGCCATTCGTAATCAG
>JAHIMN010000288.1 GCA_018896395.1 Verrucomicrobiota bacterium
ACTGTGATACCTTTACTCATAGACCGATCTCCTTTCATTGCACCTTTGAGTGCGTTTATTGAACTGAGAGTGATTATGTCACATCTCGAGGAGATCGGTCCTTTAATTTTTGCCTTCTCATCCTATCTACGGCGGGCAGGCTGTCTTCTGGCGCTACGGCGGGCAGGCTGTCTTCTGGCGCTTGCCCTCCGAAGCGCTCGGGCGAAGGAGGGTCTGGCATCCATCTTCCAGTCTCAGCGCCGCAGGGAGTGGACCAGGGAGAGTCCGCCGATGAACACAAATCCCAGCCAATAGATGAGAATGAACGGGATGGCCACGAATTGCAGGTTGTTGACCGCGTAGTAAAGCGTGAGCGAGATGTAAATCATCAGCATGATTTCCACCAGGACGGTGATGTTGAATCGGCTGCGATAATGCCGCCCCTTCCATGAGCTCGCCTGGCGATCGGATAGATTGAATTTGGGCGTGCGATGGAAGGCGTTTTTCCGGCCCAGGAGCCCGCTGAAAACCGCTTTGGTGTTGATCACGGAAAGTCCCGTGGCGCCGGCCATGAGGATCGGTAAAAAAAGCACCCGGCGTTTCCAGTCGGTGTAAATTTCGCGCTGGGCGTAGATGTAAAAAAGCGGATAACTAAAAGCGTTGAAGGTAAAAATCGCGGCCACCCAGAAAAACAGCGCCGACTGCGGAAACTGGACCCAGATTAACAGAATCGGGTAGGAGAGCAGGGCGATTAAAAGCAGGGTCGGGAACACCAGGTGGTTGGTCAAGTGCACGGTGGCCTCGAACTTCAGGAGCCACGGAATGGTTTTATTCCGCCAGATCGACGGCAGTATTTTTTTGGCGCTCTGAATGGCGCCCTTGGCCCAGCGATACTGCTGGTTTTTGAGCCCGTACACTTCGGCCGGAATTTCGGCCGGACAAATGACGTCATTGACATACACAAATTTCCATCCCGCCAACTGGGCTCGATAGGAAAGGTCAATATCTTCGGTCAGGGTGTCGTCCTGCCAATTGCCGGCGTCAATAATGGCGGCCTTGCGCCAGATCCCGGCGGTGCCGTTGAAGTTGATAAAAATGCCGGATGAATTACGCGCGCCATGTTCCAGGACGAAATGCGCGTCCAGCCCGATGGCCTGGCCACGGGTCAACATGGAATAGCCGGCATTCAGGTGCCCCCAGCGGGCTTGCACCACCCCGATATTTTCGGAAGAGAAGTAAGGCATCATCTTGCGCAGAAAGTCGCGCGGCGGTATAAAGTCGGCGTCAAAAATTGCCAGGAAATCACCCTGGGCCCGGGCGAGACCATTTTTCAGTGCGCCGGCCTTGAAGCCCTGACGATTTGTGCGATGCAGGTAATGAATATTGATTCCCTGGGACTGAAAGTTGCCGGCGAGCTTTTTGGCGATTTCCCGGGTCTCATCGGTGGAATCGTCCAAAATCTGGATTTCAAGGCGATCACGGGGATAATCCAGTGCGCAGGCGGCTTCGAGGAGCCTGGTAACAACATATTGTTCGTTGAAAATCGGCAGTTGCACCGTCACCCGTGGCCATTCCGTGAAAATGCAAATTGGTTTTGCCCGGCGGGCGCGGTTCTTGCGATAAAGGTAAAGCATTAAATAGGCGTGAGCGGAGTAAATCGTCAGCACGAGCATGAGCACGATGTAAAGAACCATCAATAATATATCGGATAATGACATAAAAAAACTTCTCAATGCCACGGGGCATTGCGCTTGTTTCGTGTTATGGCAAAATTCGGCTGATGCCACACCTTTGCCGTTCTATCTCGCCTGGGCGACTTGTCCGCCAACTTGTCCCGCCGACGTGTCCACCATAGCCTTGGTGACGGTGGAAGCGGCTCCAGGCTCCGCCGACCGTGCTCCGCCATAGCGCTTCGCGACGGCGAGAGCGCTCCGCCCAGACGAGTCATGTAAATTATTTCACAGTCCCCCCGGGATTGTCAATCATGAATTCCGTGGGGGACATAGTTCTTGCGAAATATGCGGGCTAATGATACACATTTTATTCGATTTGTCGGTCAACAGCCATTGATCAATAACCATTCTGCGGGAGGTGCACCATTAACTATCGCCAGCGTTTTCTGGCCTTTGCCAACTTCGAACCCGTTGACCGTATTCCCCGCCACGCCGGCTTTATCGACGACCTCAACCGGCGGATCGTGGCCAAGATTGGGACCTCGGAATTGGCGAAGCACTTTGATATGGATGTTGCCCATGGCGCCGGGCTGACCCCGCCGCCTGGCTTCAAGTTACCGGATTATTCCGTGTATCACCCCGGCAAGGTGCCTGGCAAGGATGGCTTTTCGATCGATGGCAATGGCTGCGGACACCAGACCGCCGGTTTTTATCATTTCACGGAATACATCAGTCCCTTGCGGGACGCGGAGGAGTTCGCGCAAATCGAAAAGTATCCCATTGCCGGCAATGCCGGATGGTCCGACGAAACCATGCGCAAGGCCGGTCAGGAGGCGCTTGCCCAGGGCCGGCCGGCGGGCATTTTTGTCGGCCATATGTATGAAAACGCCTGGCAGGTGCGCGGGTATGAGCCGTTCCTGGAGGACTTGCTCGTTCAGCGGGAGTGGGCGGAACTGCTGCTGGATCGGTTCTGCGAGAACAACCTTCGCGCAGCGGTTGCGGCCGCCAAGGCGGGCTACGACTACATCGCCACGGGCGACGACGTGGCCAATCAGAACGCCATGATGTTTTCCCCGGACATGTGGCGGACCGTCATGAAGCCACGCTGGGCCAAGGTGATCGCCGCCGCACGTGCCATCAAACCCGACATTCACGTGTGGTATCATTCCGACGGCAATATTCGGGATATCCTGGACGACATCGTGGAGATTGGCATCACCATTCTGAATCCTGTCCAGCCGGAGTGTATGGACCCGGTGGCGATCCGCAGGCGGTTCGGCAAGCATCTGGCCTTTGACGGGTGCGTTGGAACGCAAACCACGTTCCCGTTCGGCACAACGGATGACATGCGGCGGGTAGTGCGCGCTCTGGCCGAAAGTTTGCAGGCCGGGAACGGTGGGCTCATGCTTTCGCCCACGCATGTCCTCGAGCCGGAAGTGCCGATCGCCAATATCGAGGTCTTTTTCGAGGAGTGTGACCGTGTCTCGGCCGAAATCTGCGGCCGAGGTAAACGCGCCTGATATCATCAACAGGGAGCGGTTATGAACAACATTCCGGAAAAGGATCGAAGCATTTTGCGACAGTTTGCATCGCCCGTGAGGGGGCGTCCCGGTGGGCATAAGACGATGCCTGGCTCTTTATCGTCTTGAAGCGGCAAAAACAGTCAGTGGCGCGGCCGGTCGGATAGGGATGGTCCCGGGAGCCGCGTGGGTCTGCGAGGGCATGCCATGGGCGGGCGTGTGCTTCGGATGCAATTCTAACGGCTTAAGATCTGCCGTTGGTTTATGGCTCGCCACCACGTTCCGAGCGTGGCAGGCGCGCCACGAGTGGTGCGGGACGTGAATAGGACGAGCTTGATTGCCGTGCATGGGAACCTCCGGTCCGGACATATTGTTTCTCTGCCCGCCGGACGCATGGAGGAGAAAGATCGTTACGGTCGCCGGGCGGAAAAAAGAACAAGCATGGATCAACCCCGCCTGGTTTGACAAACATTAAACATCCCGGACAAACCGTTGTCAAGCCCGTATTCTTGAGCCTCAGCCTTTTATGCAGATCAGCGGTGCCAGCTTGGCGACCTTGCGCGCCAGGCGCGACCGTTCGGTGACTTCCACCACGTCGCTGACATCCTTGTAAGCGCCCGGCGCTTCTTCGGCGATACTGCGCGCGGAGGCGCTGCGGATCAGGATATTGCGCAATTCCAGGCGCTTGACCACGTCGCGGCCCTGCCACTGCCTGGCGGCCTGGCTCCGGCTCATCCGGCGCCCGGCCCCGTGGCAGGCCGATTGGAACGACAGCGGTTCGTTGGCGTTGATGCCCGCCAGCACGTAGGACGCCGTGCCCATCGTGCCGCCGATCAGGACGGGCTGCCCGATTGCCCTGAACTCCGGCGGCAAGGACACATGGCCGGGCCCCAGGGCGCGCGTGGCCCCCTTGCGGTGAACAAACAGCCGTTTCACCCGGTCCCCAATCCGGTGCTCCTCCTCCGAGCAGATGTTGTGTGAAACGTCGTACAACAACGGTAAATCCATTTTACCAAATACCCGGTTGAAAGT
>JAHIMN010000289.1 GCA_018896395.1 Verrucomicrobiota bacterium
GACGCTTCTGGGTTTAGAGTGAAACACCCCAACATATAGTGATTATGACGATAGCGGATGCGGATACAAGTTTAAGCCACCACAATGAAAATAAATTGCCAACTTGTAATGAGTCCGATTTCTAAAGCCACAGGCCATTTCTTTCACCATCTGGATTTTGCTGTTCAACCCCTCAGCCGTCGCATTGGTAATGCGATGCCGAAAATACGTCAGGATATTCTGCAAATGGACCTTCAACGTTTTGGCCACCCTGATGATCGGAGGCAACCGCGAATGCGTGGCCCAGAAATACCAGCGTTGAAAGAACTTCCGGGCATTCTGGGCGTAAATGAAATCCCAGAACTGCCGCAAGGCCTCCTTGATCGCCCATGCCCGACCGGTCCGCAGACTCATTTGACGCAGGGCCGCAAACTCACCTTG
This sequence comes from Verrucomicrobiota bacterium, assembly GCA_018896395.1. Lineage (GTDB taxonomy): Bacteria > Verrucomicrobiota > Kiritimatiellia > JAAZAB01 > JAAZAB01 > VSJD01. Next base: position 421 of record JAHIMN010000289.1, read on the forward strand.
CCGCCATTCCGGGATGTTCTCCTTATTCGCCAGCCACAAATACCGTGTCCATTTCAATCGGTCGTCTCCTTCTTCCATCAAGGCTTTGTGTTCCTGTTTCCGAACCTTATCCACGGCTTCCGTCACCAGGCGTGTCACATGAAACCGATCAAACACGATCTTATCCTCCGCCCCCGGAATGAACCGACGCGTCGCCGCTATATAAGGGTCCCACATATCCATGGCCACCGCTTGCACGTTCTTCAGGGCTTTTTCGTCAAACTGCCGATAATAGGCTTCCAGGCTGTCCTGCGAACGATCTTCCACCACATATTCCACGGTCCCCCGCCGCAAATCGCACACCAGCGTCTCATAGGTATGCCGTTTGGCAAACGACTTCTCATCAATTCCAATATACGGCGGAATACGCCATTGCTTCCGCGCCAATCCTCGCGCCACCGCTTTCTCGACCACGTGCCACCCCTGATCCCAACTGATGCCCAGCAACCGACCACATCCCGTCACGTCGCACTCTTTCAGGGTATCAATCAACCGGCTTTCCAGCTGCAACGTAAACGACGACCGCGGCCCCGCCCACGGCGCCACTATCTGTCGCACGTTATGCTGGGAACATTTTGTCCGAGGCAATCGCGCATGAACGTAAGTGCGACAGTCGCAGGTGTCCAGATGACGCCAAGTCTGTTCCTCCGCCAGATCATAAAAAGCCGCCGGCTGACGACAAACCGCACATTGCCATTCCCGGTCACGGACAGCTTCCACTCGCACATCAACCCGCTTCGTCGCCAAATCCAGTTTGACTTCCGTCACACGCCAATCATTTCCCAAGCCCAACAATGCCGTATACAATTCCGTGTCCTTCATGGATACCCCTTTCTTTATGAGCAAACAGCATATCATGTTCGCCCATTTTGTCGCCGCTGGGATGGCTGCGAGAATGGGCATATAAAGCTCGTCGGAGCAGCCATCCCTAAGCAGCGACCACTATATGTTGGGGGTCTTCACTCTAAAGCCTGAAGGACCTATTTTTTATCTTTTTCTCCCGCACCAGGACCGCGGGGCGCGAACAGGTGACCACTCACGGTAATCACTTCTGCCGCCCAAAATGAGTTGCGAGGGAAGGCCAAACGCCAAGACCACGCGGGACGCGTGGCAAGTTTATCCCGCGTTGCGCGGGACGGCGAACGGCCGAAGACACGACAGAGACCGACAGCGAAAACGGGAAACCACTACGTTCACGGTGACGGCTTATAGGACTTCTCGATCTTGGCGGCCACATCCTTGTAGCCAATATCCACCTGGTAGATTTCTTTGTAATATTGATCCACCGCCGTCGCGATATCGCCCTGGGCTTCCAGGATTTCACCCAACTGGTAGAAAATATCCTTTTTCAGATCATCCATTTCGGTCAATTCGGCGGCGGCTTTTTCCAGTTGATCGCGCGCCATATCGAACTGCTGTTTCTGCTTGAAACACCGCGCCATGTAATACAGCGAACGCACCCGGTTGCGCGGACTGCGCTGGGCCATCTGGAACTGCTGGATGGCTTCGTTCAACAGGTCGCGCTCGAACAGAAGCACGCCGTAATCATACCGCAGGGGCAGGTCGTTGGGATACCGCTCGATGCGCACCTCGGTATTCTTGAACACAAACTCATTTTTGGCGGCTTCCTTGGTTTTTACCCCGGCCAGGTCGCCGTTTTCGCGGCACTGGGCGATCTCAAAATCGAATTGCTTCAACTGCACCGTCGCCAGCATCTGATCAAGTTGCGGGTCGGAAGCATTGCCAAGGCGCTTGGCTTCATCAATCGTGTGCTTGGCGTCGTCAAACCGCGTCGCCTGCATATACAGGTTGGCCAGGGCACGGCGGTAATTGACGTTTTCAGGCTCGTGCTTAACGCGCTCTTCCAGGTCATGGATCAGTAATTCCGCACTTTTGCCGTCCTTGACAGCCATGGCTTCTTTCTCCAGCACGGACGCTTCCTTGACGTCCTTGATGATGCTCCGGTAGCCTCCCCCACCCTTGGCCGCCTCGTCCCAGCCGCCCTTGGCCATTGTTTCGCGGGCCATGGCATTCTTCAACGCCTGCATGGCCTCGGCATCGTGGGGCTTCAGGTTGATAACGGCTTCGAAACATTCCTTGGCCTCCTGGGGCTGGTCCATTTGCATATACAGGTTGCCCAGCCAAGCCAGGAACTCGGCATCCTGCTGAAAATACTCGCGCACCATGGCCAGCGTCAGCGCGGCCACTTCCGGCATCTCCGCCGCCTCGGCCATCTTGCACAGGAAACGGATAAAGGTCGGGTTCAGGGGATCTTTGCGGATAAGTTCTTCGCCCAGGCGCAGGGCCTCTTGCGACTTCCCGGCGCGCAGGGCCAGCCAGCCTTTGATCAATTGCGGCGCGGCGCTAATCGTGGTCATGACGCGCGCCACCTGGCCGCCACCGGTTTCGTTGAACTGCTTCAGGGCGGTCGCCCGCAGGAATTTCCGAGCCCGCAAAAAATGAGGCTCGATATCCAGCGCCGCCATGAACATATCCATCGCATAAGGCAGGTTGCCATGTTCCGTGGCCACCAGCCCCTTGTCAAACAACTCGCGTGCCCGTTTTGGTAAATTGGCTTCAGATAGATCCGCCATGGAAAAAACTCCTGTTTTTTTCTGTTGTTTAAGCCTACACTTGTTTCCTTGTGGATGTCAATAGGCAATGAACACCAAAATCCATTCAATATGAACTTACCGTCTCATCACAGGTTGAAAAAATCCGGCGCCCACCGGGCATTCGGCGCCGGCCTGCTTGCCGGCGCCTGGCTTGCCGCGGAGGCGGCCTCCGCGGGCAGTTTCATCATGGGCGATGCCGTCTCATTGTCCCAGCTGTCCCATCGCTACAACTTCATCGCATACACCGCCAAGGGCAAAAACCTCGCGCTGAGGACCAAGTTCAATACTTTCACATTCGAAGGCGATACCCGCAAGGTCGAATTCAACAACATTCTCATCTGGTTGAATGCGCCGGTTGCCCGGCATTGGGGCTCCTGGACCATCCGGGACATGGACGTGGATAAAACCATTTTGCCGCTGATCAATCCCCCGCGGGCGCTCAAATCGGAAGGCTGGCGGTTGGTGGTCCTGGATCCGGGCCATGGCGGCCAGGATCCCGGCGCCTCCGATCTGCGCCGGGGCCTGGAAGAAAAACGCATTGCCCTGGAACTGGCCCAACGCGTTCGAACCATCCTGCAGAAATACAAAGTGGACGTGCGCCTGACGCGCGGCGGCGACCAAACCACAGATCTGGGCCAGCGGTGCCTCTTGGCCCACCGATGGGGGGCCGACTTGTTCGTCAGTATTCACCTGAACGCGGCCGCGAACGCGAACTCCTCCGGCATCGAGACCCACATCCTGCCGCCGGCAGGGTGTCCCATCACGGCAAGCGCTTTTGTCAGCTCCCGGGATCGCGTGGCATTTCCCGGCAACCGTCACGACGGAGCCAATATGGTCCTGGGCTATTACCTCCAACGGAGCCTGATTAAATACACCCGGTTGGAAGACCGCGGCGTACGGCGCTCCCGGTTCTACGTGATCCGCAATGTGGACTGCCCAGCCGCCTTGGTGGAATGCGGGTTTATATCGAGCCGCAACGACCGGACCAAAATAATGACCTCGGCCTACCGGGATAATGTTGTCCGGGGCATTGCCGAAGGCATCCAGACCTACCTCAACATGGTCAAACGCGCCCAGGCGCTTAATCCCTGATCCTCGGATAATGGTTGATGGAGTATGGTTGATGGTAAACCATTCCTGATTCGCGGAACTTATCCGCGAATCAGGGCCCTTGAAATCCGCTTGCTTCCCGGCCCGGATATTCTCATAATGACGTTTTACTTGGCAAAACAAAAAGGTGCCGATGAAAGTTCCTTTGCTTGATTTGAAGGCCCAATATGCGCCGCTCCGCGAGGAAATCCGCGCGGCCATGGACGAGGTGTGCGACGAGCAAGCGTTCATTCTCGGCGCGCGGGTCCAGGCATTTGAGGCGCATGTGGCCGCTTACTGCGGCGTGCCGTACGCCGTCGGCCTATCCTCCGGCACCGACGCCCTATTGGCGGCACTTATGGCCCTGGATATCGGACCCGGTGACGCCGTCATCACGTCCCCCTTCACTTTTTTTGCCACGCTCGGTTCCATTGTCCGGCTGGGCGCGTTTCCGCTCATGGCCGATATCGACCCCCTGACGTTCAACCTGAGCTCGGCCGGCGTGCGTTCATTGCTTGAGAGCCCGCCCCGTCGCTTGAAGAAACACACCCCCAGGGTGCTTCTGCCGGTGCACCTGTTCGGCCAGTGCGCCGATATGGACCCGCTCCTGGACCTGGCGCGGCAACACGGTCTGCATGTTATTGAGGACGCGGCCCAGGCCATCGGCGCGGAGTATCCCACGCGTGCCGGCGTCTATAAGGCGGGCACACTGGGGGACATCGGCTGTTTCAGTTTTTTTCCTTCCAAAAACCTGGGCGGCTTCGGCGACGGCGGCATGGCCGTAACCCGCGACGCGCCGCTGGACACGGCCCTGCGCGCCATTCGCGTGCATGGGTCGGTGGAGAAATATCGGCATGACCGTCTGAGCGGCAATTTCCGCCTGGACGCCCTGCAGGCGGCCGTGTTGGACGTCAAATTGAAACATCTCGATAGTTGGCATGCGGCGCGGCGCGCGCACGCCGACTTCTACAACCGCGCTTTCCGAGACTCAGCGGTACAAGCCCCGCGGGCGGCATACGCGGGCTACACCCTGACGAATCATCACATTTACAACCAATACGTGGTCCGCGTGCCGGAGCGCGACCGGGTGCGCGCGGCCCTGCAAAAGGCCGGTATCGGCTGTGACATTTACTATCCCGTACCCATGCACCGGCAACCCTGTTTCCGCGACCTGGGTTACCGCACCGGCGATTTCCCGGAAAGCGAGCAGGCCGCCCGCGAAGTCCTGGCCCTGCCCATTTACCCGGAATTAACGGAAGCCATGCAACAGACCGTTGTGGATGAAGTGCTGAAGGCCGTAACTGGTAATTGAACGGACGCATGGGTATTTCGTTCTGGATTCTGTATTTTGTCTTCTGACTACTTGTGAGCAATTACGTTTTGCATTTATCTGCGGCAAAAAATCATCATGACGAAAAAAGATGTCAATACAATTCCGCGGCACGTGGCCATCATCATGGACGGCAA
>JAHIMN010000290.1 GCA_018896395.1 Verrucomicrobiota bacterium
AGATTAAACACGAATATATAACTTTTTAATGATAATGGGATTAAGAATATAAAATCAGTGTTCAATCCGTGTTTCATCTGTGGCTAAATTTTGGGTTGCGGGCATAGCCGTATTAGAAATTATAATTAAGCCAGAGACCGTACTCCAACTCTTTCGGCCGGAAATTAACGATTTTATCCCACCTTTCCAGGACGTAATATATATTGCCTTCCAGCGATAAATTCTTGCCCAGCGGAATGCAGAGTCCCAGCATCATTTGCCAGTAGAGGTCCAGCCAGTCGCCTTCACCCTTGTCGTCGCGGATGTAACTGGTCAGAATGCCGAAGCCTCCGCGGAACATCTGGTCTTGGATAACGATGTTGGCCTGGGGTGTGATGACGTAATCGGTTTTGTTGGTATGGGGCGCGTCCCGGGCGCCGGATACATCGGGCGAGAAATCAGCGCCCAATTTCAGGCCGACATGCTTTTCGGCAAAGGTATAGGCCACCTCGTAGGAGATATCGGCGTTACCGTAAGGCAGGTCGGTAAAGACGGTGTTTTCCGTGTGATAGCGGCCGCCCACGCTCAGGGAGTGCGGGCTTTCGGCAAGCGCCGGCCGGATCGCAAGCGCGAGGGCGATACCCAGGGCGGTGCGTGGCCATCGGTATTGGCAGGGGGTGTTCATGGGTTATTCCTTTGGTTTTATTGAATGGGTGAGCGTTGTGCTTCGTAAACAAATCAAACTCAGAACTGCCGGGCCAGATCGCGGGCCGACAGAAAATCAGCCCCGCGTTCCTTCAGCCGCACCACCAGGCGGTCGAGTTCCTTCGCCGCGACCTTTCCGCAGTTTTTTACGATAAACGGGTCCGGGCGCACGGACCCTTCCCCGAAGTGAATGAGGCCCTGCGGCATTTCATAAAATTCCCACGGGTGGAAATAAAAGCACAGGACCGCCGGCAGGCGCTTGCGCTCGTAGAACCGGAGCATGGCGTCGATGTGTGCCATGCTGGCCTCGGCGCCCTCCGTGCGGAAGAGCGGCCATTGGTCGCGGTCCCGTCCGTAAGGATCCTTGCTGGTAATGGTCATGTCGGCAAAATTAGGAATTTCCACGATGCGCATTCGGCCTTCCCGGGTCCAGTCCTTGCAGTTGGGATGGTAGGGGACCAGCCGCTTCTCATAAAAGTAGAGCGGGTAGGAAGCGTCAGCCACAAAGCCGAGGTCTTCCAGGGCGTTGACCATGCCGGTACTGCCCCACAGGCGCGGTGCGCGGAAGGACACGATCTGCTTGCCCAACGCCTGGCGGACCCATTGTGTGGCCACCTTGATGCGGTGATAACACTCCTCCGGCAACATGGGCTTGATGCCGGGAATGGAAAACAGCTCGTCGCCGATAGTTTCATGGTAGAGCGTGTGACAACCCACCTCGTGGCCGGCGCGGTCCACCTGCTTGACAATCCGGGGATACCGGCGGGCGGCGTCCCCCGTGAAAAAGAACGTGGCGCTAATATCGTGCTTGGCGAGGACATCCAGAATGCGCGGCGTACCGTGAACGAGCCCCTCGTAAAAGGGAGTCCAGCTCCCGATATCCGTTTCCATATCGAACCCAAAAACGACGCGAGGATGCATGGGAATACCTTGAAAATTAGGCAACTACTCACCACGGATTTCACTGACCTGCCCGCAGTGCTACAGCGTTGCAGGCGGGTGGCACGGATACCCGCCTGCGCCTGGCTTCGGCGGGCAGGGAGGAGAACGTTTTGTTTTCTCACTCGTTTTGCGCGATTCCATCTTCATCCGCGTAATCCGTGGTTGTCTTTTCTTTCTATTTGATTTCAACGATCTTGCGGAAACGCTTGGAGAATTCCTCGACGCCTGTTTTTGTGATGCGCGCACCAGTCTCCCAACGCAGGCCGTATTGTCGGCCATACAGGAAAGTATCCACCTGGAAGGTCATGTTTTCAAGCAGGGGATACGTGGAGGTGGTTTCCATCCAGGGCCGTTCCACTTCGTGCATGCCCAGCCCGTGGCATGGGCCGTACAAGACGTACTCACCATAGCCGCGCCCCTTGACATAGTCAAAGAAATTTTTGGCTACCTGGCCGGCCGATATGCCGGCTTTCATCCATTCCATGGTCTTCAGGTGCGCTTCCAGGCCGAAGGATACCAGGTCGCGCATCTTGGCCGGCATCTTGCCCATGCAGATAGGCAGTCCCACGCTGGGCGAATAACCGCCCACACGCGCGCCGATGTTAAGCTGAACAAGGTCGCCCTTCTTGATTACCCGGTGGCCGGGCCGTCCAATGGCGTGCGAGCTGTTTATCCCGGCCAGCACGTAGGTCGGGTGCGCCTCGTATTCCGCGCCATGCCGGTAAAAAGCTTCCTGCGCGATCCCCACCACCTGGAGCTCGGTCATGCCCGGCTTGATGCGTTTCAGGACCGCGTCCATGGCCAGTTCCGAAACCCGGAAGGCTTCCCGCAGGATGGCGATCTCCGGCTTGCTCTTGATCATGCGCATCTGGTAAAGGAGATCGTCGGCCTTGACGATTTCCGCGGCCGGCAGGGCTGCGCGCACGGCGTCGAAAACACTGACGGACATGGCGGTGTAACCGCCAATACCCAGCTTTTTCACACCGCGGCCGCCGTTGGCGGAAGTAAAAACTTCCTTAAAACTGTCGAGCGGAATATTCGGGTAATCCGGCTCGGCGGCTTCGCGGTAGTACAGGATTTTTTTAATGGCGGGAATCACGCTATGGTCGCGGGCAAAGGTTGCGCTTTCCGGCCCGATGAGCAGGGTCGGTGCGCCTTCGGCGGGGATGAACACGCCCGCGCTTTCGAAAATCGGCCAGTAGTCCGAGAAATAACGGACGTTGGCGAACTCAGCCTCGTCGCTGTGGGCCAGCAGGCCGTCCAAGCCGCGCGCCTTCATCAGGCGCTGGGCTTCCGCCTGGCGGCGTTGGAATTCCGGTAACGGGATTTTAACAGCCATTGTCTCCTCCTTGATGTGGGGGCGATTCCACAATGGTTAATAATCGGGCCAATAAAAACGGAGAATAGTATAAACGCTGTCTGGTGCAAGGCAAGCAATGAATAACGATCAGCGGAATTCCGCCCACTCCGGTTCGTTCTGGAAAATAAAGCGATAATAATCCTTGCCTTCGAGCCGCGCGGCGGCTTCCTCGTCAACCACAACGGTGCAGTGCGGGTGCAATTGCAGGGCGGAGGCGGACACCATGGCGGTGATCGGGCCTTCGACGGCCTTGGCGAGGATGTCGGCCTTGGTCGTTCCGGTGGCCAGCAGAACACAGCGTTTGCTGTTCAGGATCGTGCCCACTCCCATCGTGAGCGCCCGTCGGGGCATGCACTCTTGGTCGCCGAAGAGCGGGCCGTTGTCGGCCACCGTTTGGGGCGTCAGTGTCTTGGCCCGCGTGCGCGAACGCAGGGCGGAGAGCGGTTCATTGAAGCCGATGTGCCCGTCGTGGCCGATGCCCAATAATTGAAAATCAATGCCGCCGGCTTGCTGGATGGCATGTTCGTATCGGGTGCAGGCCGCATCCAAGTCGTCCGCCATGCCGTCCGGCAGGTGCGTGTTGCGCCGTTCAATATTGACCTTGGAAAACAGGTGGTGGTCCATATAAAACCGGTAGGAATGATTGTCCTCCGGCCTCAGGCCCACGTATTCATCCAGATTGAACGTCCGGCAACGCGCGAAGTCGAGACCTTCCTGTTTATGCATGTCCGCCAGCAAGGCATAAACCTGTTCCATGGTCCGACCGGTGGCCAGGCCGAGCACGAGCAGCGGGTTCTGACGCAGGGCCTTGGCGATCAGGCGCGCGACCAGCCGCGTGGCCGCCGCGGTAGAGGGTTGAATAATGACTTCCATGGAGTAACTACTCTGGTGTTCAGTGTTCGGTGTTCGGAACCGGAAGAATCAGGTTGCCGACGCAAACGTTTTTTCCTGCTGTCCCGACTCTGTGAGGTCGGGATCTCAAACAATTGAAATACAAAATGTTGCGACACGTTTAATCAAGCGGGATTACTGGATTTCAACCCTGAACCCTGGTCGCCTATGGCGCCGCCTTTGGCGGGTAAACCCTGAACCCCGAACCCTGAACACCGAACACCTTGTGTTAGCCATATTCCTTGGCGTTCTGAGGAAGGCCCAGGATTACTTGCTTGGCGGGGAGCTTCGTCCGTAATTGCGTCAGTTCATCCGCGCCGGCAGTCAGCGGCAAGGCGACCTGGCCGCCTTCGATAACGGACCGGCAAAGCGCCATCATAATTTCAAATCCTTTGTAGGCGCTGGCAAAATGACAGGGATGAACCTTGCGGTCGTCGTCAAGCCAGTCGGCCATCTGCTGGACATACGGCGGCATGTCGAGGTCGTAATTCATGCAACCGGGGCCCGATTGCGCGCCGTTCTTTGTGACGGCGCGCCAGCCGCCGCCGGTAAGCACTTCCGCGAATCCCTCCGTGCCCTGGGCGCCCATGCGGCATTTGCGCCACCAGTAATCCACTTCCGGCACGTCCGGCGCGCCGGCGCCGCATTCCACGATGCCGCGGACGCCGTTGGCAAAATGAATGAACCCGGCGATATAATCCGGCGACGGATGCGCATCGGCCAATTTGCCACGCCCGGCGGCTTGCGCCATGACCCATTCGGCGTCCGCGTTGCCGTTAAACCAGCGCAGGTAATCAATCAGATGACTCAGCATGTGCGTCATCCAGCCGGTCGCGGTGCCGTAAACCGTATGCACACGGCCCAAAGCGCCGCCGGCAATAATTTCGTTCACCTTCTGATAATGAACGCCATAGCGATGCTGGTGGCTGACCACGGCCTTGATGCCCGCCGTGTCCAGCGCCTTTTTAATTTCCATTCCCTCCGCGCTGGTAAGCGCCAACGGTTTCTCGAATGCGATCAGCCGGGCGCCGCTCTCGATTCCCAACCGGATCATGTCCCGGCGCAGATTGGGTAGCGTGCAGAAGCAAAACAGGTCCAGCTTTGCGCTCCGGATCATAGCCCGGGCGTCGGTGAATACGGGCGGCGAGCCTAATTTAGCCGCGGCTGTCGCGAGGCGCGCCGGGTCCAAGTCACAAATGCCCACAAGCTCAAAGCGGCTATTCGCTTTGAAAGTGACTGCATGGTGCAGGCCGCGTTTGCCCATACCGACGATACCAACACGATAAGGGGCCTTCATGATTACCTCCCAAATTTGCTGTCTCTCTCCGGGCAGTGTGATCGAATTCGGTTCAAAAAAAACGGCGGCGATCTTAGACCGCCTGCGGGCTTCCCGCGCTTGCGCATACAGAAGTATGGCGCTGCGCACGGCGCGCCCACATTCGGCCCAAGCCCTGTCCCGCTCTTAAGCGGGATTGCCTTGTTTTTTCGAAGTCCGCTCCGCGGACATCCGAATTCGACACACGGTGTCAACGCTGACGCGGGAATCAACGGTTTCTGGTTCTCCTGCCGTCTTTTCCGGTCTGTCGTCCCTGCTTCGCCAAGGCTTCGCAGGGCAAGCTGTCGTCCGGCGCCTGCCCTCCGTAGCGCTGGGCGAAGGAGGGTCCGTCTTGTTCAGGCGCGGGCGTCCCACTCCAGGACTTTGGCGACAACATAATCGGCTTCTTCCGCCGTCAATTCCGGGTACATGGGCAGTGACACACACGTAGCGGCGTTCCACTCGGCATTGGGAATCGGGCCGACGATGCGCGCGCCCTTGCCCCAGGGATAGCCTGCCTGCTGGTGGATGGCAATCGGGTAGTGGCACTTGGCGTCAATCCCATTGTCCTGGAGGAATTTGATAAGGATGTCCCGATCCCCGGCCTTCTTGGTTTCAATGACATACAGGTGATAGACATGACGGTAACCGGGAATTTCGTAAGGAAGCGTGAACTGCCTGGCATTACGCAGGCCGGCCGTATAGCGGGCGGCTAATTGACGCCGAACATCGTTCCCGGCGTTGATGGCCTTGAGTTTGGCGCTCAGAATCCCGGCATGCAGGTCATCCAACCGGCTGTTAAACCCAGGACTGTGGCATGAGCGTTTTGCGGAGCCGTGATTGCGCAAAATGCGGACTTGCCGGTCAATGTCCTCGCGGTTGGTCATGATGGCGCCGCCGTCGCCGAACGTTCCCAGGTTTTTCTGGATGATAAAGCTGGTGCAGACAGCATCACTGAGTTGGCCGATTTTAAAGCCCTGGCCGGCGGCACCGAAGGCCTGGGCGTTGTCCTCGACGACCAGCAGGTGGTGCTTGTCGGCGATCTTACGAATGGCCGGCATGTCCGCGCATTGGCCGTACAAATGCACGGGAATAATGGCCTTGGTCCGGGGCGTAATGGCTGCCTCAATTTTCGAGGGATCAATGCATTTCGTCCGCGGATCGCAATCCACGAACACACAGGTGGCGCCGGCAATCCAGATGGCTTCCGCCGTGGCAAAAAAAGTGTTCGGATGCGTAATACATTCGTCGCCTGGCCCGATGCCCAGGGCCATGAACGTCAGCCACAGAGCATCCGTGCCGTTGCCGACGCCAACAGCGTGCTTCGTGCCGGCGTATTGCTCCAGTTTGCTCTCAAAGCGCTTCAACATGGGGCCCATGACATATTCGCCGCTTTCCAGCACGGCTTGGATATTGGCGTTAATTTCTTTCTTAAGGTTATGATACTGCCGCACGTGTCCGTAAAACCCGACTTTCATGGCAAATCCTTTCCGTATGTGTTAATGGGCATGGTTCAACGGTTCAGCGGTTCAGCGGTTCACGGTTCAACGGTTGTAGATTCTACTTCGTAGAATCTATTCATTTTATGTTGAACATTTGTTTTGTCATCCTGAGCGGAGCGAAGGATCTATGCCATATTGTTAACCTCGCCTGAGATTCCTCGCTCCGCTCGGAATGACATACTGCATATAGTCATAAAAATTTCAAATATGTTTGGCCGAATTTTCCTGGCGAATTTTTCAACCGTGAACTTCCCAACCGTGAACCGTTGAACCATACCATAATGTCCTTTTCCTCCGGGCGCAAGTGTTTTCGATTGTAATGGTAATGCCCGTTGTTTTCGATCGTGCATTTTGTTTGCCGGAAATGGCGCCATCGTTTACAATGCATGTTCATGCAAACATCGCTTTATAACGACCACGTGGCCTTGGGCGCCCGGATGGTGCCGTTCGCGGGGTGGGAGATGCCGCTGGTTTATCGCGGCATTATTCCTGAACACCTCTGGACCCGTGCGCATGCGTCGGTCTTCGACATTTGTCACATGGGCGAATTCGGAATCAAGGGCGCGACCGCCGAAGCGGACTTGGAACGGCTGGTGACCTTGGGCGTGTCGTCGCTGAAACCCGGCGCCTGCGCCTATGGCTACCTGCTGGCGGAAGATGGCGGCGTGCGGGATGACGTCATCTGCTTCCGCTTGGGCGCCGACCGGTTCTGGCTGGTGGTTAACGCCGGCACATTGGCCGGCGACCGGGATTGGATTCGGGCCCACCTCTCGCCGCGCACGACCTTCACGGATCTTTCACCGGCCATGGCCAAACTTGATATCCAGGGACCTTGCGCCTGCTTGAGTGTGGAAGCGGCGTTAGGTCAGGCCCTGCCGCTCCTGGGCTATTTTCACTTTCAGGAAGTGACGATCCAGGATACACCGTGCCTGTTGAGCCGTACCGGCTATACCGGTGAATTTGGCTATGAGCTTTATGTGCCCGCGAACGAAGTCCCCCGCTTTTGGAATCTCCTGCTGAAGTCCGGCCAGATTCTGCCCGCCGGCCTGGGCGCGCGGGACACCTTGCGCGTGGAAATGGGCTATCCCCTGTATGGCCACGAACTGCGCCGTGAGTGGCGGCCGCCCACGTCGCTCCGCTACGGGGCAAGTGGCCACTTGGCTGCCGACGTGGCGGGCGCCAGCCGGGGGCGGTTTATGGACATGGCCAAGCCGTTTATCGGGCGGGAAGCAGTGCGCCGCGAACTGGAAACCGGTGCGTTCCGGGTGCTGGTGGGCCTTTTGCTGGAAGGCCGCATGGCGGGGCGCGCAGGCGATCCGGTGATGAAAAATGGGATTGGGGTGGGGGAAGTGACCAGCGGTCTGTTTGCGCCCAGCCTGAACGTGGCCGTGGCGCTGGCGTACGTGGACCAGGCCGTGAGCCGCCCGGGCGAGGCGCTGGCCATTACGGGGCGCAGAAAATCGCTGAACGCCCGGGTGGAAGCCCTGCCGTTGTACAAAAAAGGGACAGCGCGGCGCTCCTGAAGACAGAAGTCAGAGATCAGAGGTCAGAGGTCGGGCGGCGACAGACAGGAAACATCCGTCCAATCCGTCCGATACCGGACCGAACACTGAACACATGAATTATGGTTGCCACGATTATGACACAGAACATGGCATTTCAGGCCAATAGCCCTGCCGATGATCAGGCGATGCTGGCGACGCTGGGGCTGGCGGGGATTGACGAATTGTTCGCGGCGATTCCGCCAGACATGCAAACGTCCGCCTTCCATCTGCCGGCGGGCCTCTCGGAAATGGAAATGACCCGGCGGTTGGCGGAATTGGCGGACGCGAATGCGCGCAACCTGGTGAATTTCTGTGGCGGCGGGTTTTATGATCATTTTATTCCGGCCGCCGTGGATGCCCTGGCCGGGCGCGCCGAGTTCTACACGGCCTACACGCCCTATCAGCCGGAAGTTGCGCAAGGCACCCTGCAGGCGATCTATGAATTTCAGACCGCCATGACGCGGCTGACGGAGATGGAGGTTGCCAATGCCTCGCTCTACGACGGCGGCACGGCGCTCTTCGAGGCCACGATGATGGCCTTCCGCATCACGCGCCGTCGCCGCGTCCTGATTGACGAGGGCGTCAACCCGATTTACCGGACAATGCTGAAATGCTATTCGGCCAACCTGGCGTTTGAGTTTGTGGAGATCCCTCTGCGCGATGGCCTGGCCGATCGCGCCGCCTTCCAGGCGCAATTGAACCGCGACGTCGCGGTGGTCATCGTGCAAAATCCCAATTTTTTCGGGTGCCTGGATGATTTGAGCGACCTCATTGCGGAGGCCCACCGCTCCGGCGCGCTGGGGATCGTGTCCGTGTATCCCCTGGCCCTGGGTATCGTCAAGACGCCCGGCGCCATGGGCGCGGATATCGTCACCGGCGAAGGCCAGAGCCTGGGCCTGCCGCTTTCCTTCGGCGGAGCGTACCTGGGGTTCATGACCACGCGCAAACTTTACGTGCATAAAATGCCCGGCCGCTTAGTCGGCGCCACGCAGGATGCCCAGGGGCGGCGCGGCTTCGTGCTGACGCTCCAGGCGCGCGAACAGCATATCCGCCGCGAGAAAGCCACCTCCAATATCTGCACGGCCGAGTCCTTGTGCGCCTTGCGCGCGCTAATTTACCTGAGCCTTATGGGCAAAACCGGCCTGGTGGAGGTCGCCGAGCTGTGCGCGGCCAACGCCTCCTACGGCTGGCAGAAGCTGACGGCCATTCCGGGCGTCAAGCCGGTTTTCCACGCTAACTTCTTTAACGAGTTTGCGCTCTCCGTCCCCGCCAACGCGGCGGACGTGATCAGCGCACTGATTGACAAGGGCATTGCCGCCGGGTTCCCGGCGGGGCGCTATTACCGCGGGATGGAATCGGTCATGCTGGTGGCCTTCACTGAGAAGCGCACCAAGGAGGAAATTGACTACCTGGCTGCCGCGCTGGAAGCGGCGCTCTGCTGAAGAGGACGACAGGCGACAGACAACGGACGATAGACCGGAGAAGTAAAAACATTGCCCGCGAACCACGCGAAAGGGACGCGAATAGGAAGGATAATGGTGAATTGATGTCATCGCAATACACTTATACAGAATGATCCTATAAATTATTTTCGCGTTCCTTTCGCGTGGTTCGCGGGCAAAATCTTATTTCAGATTATGAAACTAATTTACGAAAAAAGCGTGGCGGGGCGGCGGGCGGTGCGTTCCCCGCGCCGCACCGTGCCGGGGCGGGAGCTGATCCAGAAACGGCTCCTGCGCACGCAGCCGGCGGAATTGCCGGAAGTGCCTGAAATCGAGGTGGTGCGGCATTTCACCAATCTGTCGCGGCTCAACTTTTCGGTGGATACCCAGTTCTACCCGCTCGGCTCCTGCACCATGAAATACAATCCCAAGGCCTGCGAGGTGGTGGCCCAACACCCCGGCTTCGTCGGGATTCATCCGCTCTGGCCGCAACTGCGGGGCGGCGGGCAGTTGACCCAGGGCGCCCTGCGCCTGCTTTACGAAACCGAGCGGCTGCTGGCCGAGCTTACCGGGATGGCGGAATTCACGCTCCAGCCGCTGGCGGGCGCGCATGGCGAGTTGACCGGCGCTATGTTGATCGCGGCCTATCACCGCGACCGCGGCAACGCCAAAAAACATATCATGATTCCCGATTCCGCGCATGGCACCAATCCGGCCAGCGCCGCGCTGGCCGGATTCCAGGTGGTGGTGGCGCCATCCACGGCGCAGGGCACGGTGGATGTGAAAAAATTGAAAGGGTTTATTAATGCCGAGACGGCCGGCATGATGATGACCAATCCCAACACCCTGGGGCTTTTTGAGCCTGACGTGCGCCGGATAGCCGACTTGATTCATGCCGTGGATGGGCTCATGTATTACGATGGCGCCAATTTCAACGCCATCATGGGACGCTGTAAGCCCGCGGAGATGGGCTTTGATGTTTGCCACCTGAACCCGCACAAGAGCTTTGCCGCGCCGCACGGCGGGGGCGGGCCCGGCACGGGGCCGGTGGGCGTCGTGGAGCGCCTGCGGCCGTTCCTGCCGATTTCGCGGGTGGTCAAGACCAGGGACGGCACCTACAGCCTGGATTACGATTATCCCAAGAGCATCGGCTACGTGGCGCCGTTCTACGGCAATTTCAGCGTGCTGGTACGCACCTATGCTTACCTGCTCCTCCTGGGCCGCGAGGGCCTGCGCGCGGTCAGCGACCACGCAGTGCTCAATGCCAATTATGTGCTGAACAAGTTGAAGGATATTTTCCCGGCCGTCAGTGATCATTGCATGCACGAGTGTGTGCTGAGCGCCAAGTCGTTGGTCGCCGGCGGGGTGCGGGCCATGGATATCGCCAAGGGGCTGATTGACCGCGGGTTCCATCCGCCCACAGTCTATTTCCCGCTGATTGTGCCGGAAGCCATGATGATCGAACCCACCGAAACAGAGACCCGCGAAACGTTGGATGCCTTCATCCAGGCCATGCGCGACCTGGCGCAGACGGCGCGCGCCAATCCCGCGGCCCTGCATGCCGCGCCGGTTACGACGACCGTGGGGCGGTTAGACGAGGTTGCCGCCGCCCGGAATATGGATTTGGCGTTTGAAGGGAAGTTTTTGCACCCCAACGGGGTGCTATAGATATTCAGATTATTAACCGCAGAGAACATAAAAGTAAAATAACATGGTCACCCATTTCCTTGATCCATTTTCTCTGAGATCTCTGCGATCTTTGCGGTTAATATCGCTTATTCTTTCAAAAAAAAACGTTAAATGCCGCTCGACATGCATGGCGCCATTCTGTATCCTATAACTAATGGATTACTCAAATTGGTGAGTGAACCGTTGAACCGTTAAACCGTGAACCTGAGAAGTTACATGGCTTCCATAATAAAGCATGGTTTTCTATTCGTGCTGGTTGGCTTAACCTTTGCCTCGATCGCGAGCGCGGAGGTTGGGCCCGCCACGTCGCCCCATAGCGGGGCAAGTGGCCCCTTTGCCGCAGACGGGGCAATTCCTCCTATCGGATCTCAATCGCAAATCGGCAATCGCAAATCGGCAATTCCTTTGCGTGTGCCCTTCATCCAAAACCAGGGGCAGATCGCTGATCCCCATGTGCTGTTTTATGCCCGCACCTTCGGTGGCACGGTCTATGTGACGGCCGAGGGACAGTTGGTATATGTGTTGCCGCGCTCGGAGGACAGTCCTCAATCGAAAATCGAAAATCGAAAATCGAAAATTCCCCATCTGGCCGTGATTCGCGAGACGCTGGTGGATGCCGATCTGATGGCGTTGCCCTCGGGCGCGGAGCGCTCCGGGGCCATTATCAATTCATTCATCGGCAACGATCCTCGCCGCTGGCAGGCCAATATCCCCTCATTTACCGGCGTGCAGTTTGGTGACATATATGAAGGCATCGCGCTGGAAGTGCGCGCCACCGGTGATAACGTCGAAAAGATTTTCACCGTCGCGCCCGGCGCGGACCCCGCCCGGATTGCCCTGCGCTTGGCCGGCACCGAGGGCGTGAGCATTACGCCCTCAGGCGAACTGGAAGCCCGCACCGCCCTGGGCCCCGTGCGGTTCACGGCGCCGGTGGCCTACCAGAGGAACGCGGCCGGGGAGCGTCAAAGCGTGAGCGTGGCTTACGCGCTGGAAGGCGACCAGGTCGGTTTTTGCGTGGGCGCTTTCGATGCCGCTCGTCCGCTGGTGATTGATCCTCTGCTGGCCTCCACGTTTATCGGCGGATCGAGTAGCAACGTCATCCGCGCCATGGCCTTGGATAGTCAGACCAATGTGCTCGTGGCCGGCTACACGGCCTCCACGGATTTCCCCACCACCAACAGCTACGATACCAATTATCACGGTGGGAGCTACGACGGCTTCATTGCCAAGTTCGATCCCTACCTCACCAATCTGCTGGCCGCTACCTACCTGGGCGGCGCGAGCAACGACGCGATTATGGCCATGGGCATCAATTCCAATAACGGCGCCGTCTACGTGGCGGGCTACACAGCCTCGACTGATTTTCCCATAACGAATGCGGCCTATTCCAACTACAATGGCGGGGACTATGACGCCTTTGTGTCGGTGCTCAACAGTAATTTGATGACGCTGACGGCCTCAACTTACCTGGGCGGGACGAATGTGGATATGGCCTATGCCGTGGCGCTCAATGCGGCCGCCGATGTCTATGTGGCCGGTTACACGGCCTCGACCAATTTTCCCACCAACAATATTTATGGCGCCACGTTCCAGACCAATCTGGCGGGCGCCAATGACGCATTCGTGGCCAAATTTAACGCCGCGTTGAGCGCCAACCAGGCATCCACGTTCGTCGGCGGTAACAGCAGCGATCAGGCCTTCAGCATGGCAATTGATACGAACGATTTTGTCTATCTTGCGGGCATCACCGCCTCCACCAACTTCCCCGTGACCAATGGCTATCAAATGGCACGTAGCGGGGCCAGCGATGCGTTTGTCGCCAAGCTGTCCGGTGCGTTGACCAACATGGTGGCCTCTACCTACCTGGGTGGCACGGGCAATGAGGCGGCCAATGGAATTGCCGTGGCGCCGTTCACCAACATCGTGTGCGTGGTGGGTTACACGGAGTCCGTGAACTTCCCCACGACCGCCGGCTCGCAAACGACAATAGGCGGACTCAAGGACGCGTTCCTGACCCGGCTTAACCTGGCGCTTACCAATGTCCTGGCCTCCACCTATCTTGGCGGCACGGGCGATGACGAGGCCACGGCGGTGCTGACCTCGGCCACAACCAATTCGCTCCGGATTTATGTGGCCGGCCATACGACTTCCTCCAATTTCCCCGTGACGACCAATGCCTACGACACCTCCGCCAACGGCGGGCGTGACGCGTTTGTTTCATATTTTGGCACCGGCGCCACATTACAGGCTTCGACCTACCTGGGCGGCGCAACCAACGACAGCGCTTATGCCATGGCACTGCAGGCCGATCGTTTTTCCCTGTTTGTGGCCGGCGCCACGGCCTCCACCAACTTCCCCGCGACCCTGCGCGCTTATGATAACGACCGCACCGGCCGGACGAATGACTACGGGTTCGTGACCAAGTTGGGCTTTGGCCTGGCCTACGGCACAAAAAAGTGGCAGGTAACAATTTCGGATCCCGGGGATCTGCCGCTGGGATCAGCTTGGTTCGGTTCGCCGTCATTAGGATGGGATGGAACAATTTATGTGGGAGGGGGATCCAACCTTTATGCCTATGATGCCAACGGGAATGAGCGCTGGCATTTCAGAGCTAAAGGTCATATTACTGATAATGGTGGTTATGATGGTTTAGGATCAACGCCAGCAATTGCGCGGGATGGGACGATATACTTCGGAACACTGAATGGATATTTACACGCCGTCAGCAAAGATGGGGTGGGCCTTCGGACGAATTTTTTCAGTGGGCAAAAAATATATTCGTCGCCGGCTATTGGAAATGATGACACGATTTATTTTGGGGCAACTGAGTCGCCTTGGCCGTTTTATGCCGTGAGTTCGAACGGGACTGTCAGGTGGACCACTAACATGGCGTCGAGTATTATTGGGTCGCCGGCCATTGATACGAATGGGCGTATATATGTGGCTTGTTCGGTAGGATTATCGGATGCTCAATTATACATGATTGACACGAATGGAACGGCTCAAACAAATTGGTCATTGTCCGGCGTCGGCACGCCCTCTTCGCCGATGATAGCTTCGAATGGTTGGGTCTATATCGGCAGTGGCGCCAAGCTCTATGGTTTTGATACCGCCAGTAGCGCATCGCAAACCTGGGCGACAGCGGGAACCATATATTCCAGTCCAGCCATGGACTCCAACGGCGTAATTTACGTGGGCGGGGGGGCTAACCTGTATGCGTTTAATACTAACGGAAACACAAATCATACTTGGACTACGGGAGGTGCCATAGAGTCATCACCTGCCATTGCAGAGGATGGCACCATTTATGTGGCTGATATTGCCTATCTATATGCGTTCAATTCGGATGGTTCAACCAATTGGGTGTCCGTTGAGACGGATGCGGACGTTGAGTTCCAATCGCCTTTATTAAGACGCGATGGAACAATATATTTTACAGACAATTTAAATTTATATGCAGTTTGTGGGAAATCGCAGATTTCTCAATCTTCCTGGCCGACATATAAACACGATGTCCTGCGCACGGGCAACGCCGCGTTCGATGCGGCCGAGATCCTCACGCCCACAAACCTGACGGCGTCCCAGGGCGCCTATTCTAACTATGTGGACGTGAACTGGAACGGGGATCCCAATGCCGATTATTACGAAGTCTTCCGCGGCACGAACGATGTGGACACGCCTTCGTTGTTTCAGACCCTGCTGACGACCAATTGCGTGGATACCAATGTTGCGCCGGGCCAGATTTATTATTACTGGGTACGGGTGGCGACCCCGGTGGCCATGAGCGACTTCAGCGCTTCCGCGTCGGGTGGCGTGCCGCCTTTACCGCCGACGGGGGTCACTGCCAGCAAGGGGGAGCCTCCTCATACAAATGAAATCGCCATCACGTGGAACGCCTCATCGAATGCGACCACGTATTCTTTATACCACAGTCTGACCAATGCCACCAATACCGCTGACCTGTTGACAACCACGAACGTCACCGGGTATACGAATTCACCCCCCAGTATTACCCGCGGCTTGACCTATTATTACTGGGTGCAGGCCGGCAATGGGGCGGCCGGCACCAGCGGCTTCAGCGCCGATTACGGCGTCACCAACTCCGGCGGCACGCCGCCCCTGGCGCCCACCAACATCACGGCCTCTACGAACGACTATCGGTGGGTGTACGTTGAGTGGAGCGCCTCGACGGGCGCCACTATGTACGCGGTGTATCGCAATACGAGCAATAACATTCCCGCCGCCTTTATGGCGGTTACCAATGGCCTGACCTTTGCCGACACGACCGCCGAGTCGTTAAAGGATTATTATTACTGGGTGCGCTCCACCAACGCATATGGCATGGGCGAGTTCAGCGCTTCGACTAACGGCTGGCGCCTGCTGGTGCCGCCGACGAATGTTCGCGCGGACGGTACGTTCACAAACAAAATCAGGGTGTCGTGGCAGGTTGAACCCGCGGCGACGAGCTACATCGTCTATCGCAACTCGACAAATTATTCGGCTACGGCGTCCAATATAGCCGCGACCGCGACCAATTACGTTGACGACCTGTTTGTCGAACGCGGCGTCGGCTATTATTACTGGGTGCGGTCCAAGAACGCCTATGGCATCAGTGTCTTCAGCCAGGTTGCTGAAGGCGGCACGATGCCGCGTGCGCCGTTGTACGTCAATGCCACCGATGGCACGGATAATAACCCGGTGACTGTGACGTGGGACTCCGCCGTTTACGCCACGGGTTACGAAGTGTTCCGTCAGAGTTCCTATGCGCCCTGGTCGCTGACCGAGCCGTTAGGGAGCGCGGATGGGACGATCTATTCGGATACCGCGGCCAGCCCCGGCCTGCGCTATTATTACTGGGTCAAAGCCACCAACCAGTTTGGACGCAGTGAATTGAGCGGGTTCGATACCGGCTACCGCCCGCTGGCGCCGCCCTACGCGATATCGGCCAGCGATGGCGTGTCCGCGGATCATCTGTATGTAAACTGGAGCAAGTCGAAAAATGCCTCCAGCTATGAGTTGTGGCGGGGCACGAACAGCGACCGCGCCGCCGCGCTGGTGTTGGTCAATGCCGTGACCACGAATGCCTACGACGATGCCGATTCTGTGCAGGGTGTGCTGTACTATTACTGGGTCAAGGCCAAGACCACGCAGTTCGTCAGCGACTTCAGTTCCTACGACAGCGGCTACCGGGCGCTGAGGCAGGTGGATATCGGTGTCTCCGACCTGGTGTTCCTGCCGACCCGCATGGCCGTCGTCGGCGCGCCGGCCGCGGCGTCTTTCCGGGTCACGAACTACGGCGTGCAGAATATGGCCGCACCCAACGCCGAGGTGGCTTATAACTTCTACATTTCCAGCAATTCCGTGTTTGGGGATGCGGATGATAAATGGATGGGTGGGACCAATGTGAGCATCCCGCTGGTGGTCGGTAACAGCGCGGTCGTGGTCCTGCCGAAGGCTGGGCGTAACTCATTAGCGGTGCCCACGGTCGTGCCGGGCTGGTATTACATCTTTGTGAACATCCAGCATGCGGCGCCAACGAAGTGGCTGGATCCGAACCTGGTCAATAATACGATCAGCCGCAATGGCGGCGTTATCCAGATCGGCGCCAGCCAGCCGGCAGGGCTTCTGCTGGTCAACGATTATAACGGCGACGGCTACACCGACCTGGCCATGTACCAGGAATCCACGGGCACTTGGGCCGTCTGGTTCTTCGGGGCCCAAGGGTTCACAATGGCAGGCTACGGCGGCGTGGGATTCAAGGCCGTCCCGAGCGACTACGATGGCGACGGCAAGACCGACCTGGCGGTCTACAAGGAAGCCACGGGGACATGGGAAGTATGGCTCTCGGCCGGTGATTATGCCATGGCGTCGATTGACGGATGGGGCGGCCCCGGATTCGAGCCTGTGCCAAGCGACTATGATGGCGATGGCCTTGCTGACCCGGCGGTGTACCAGGCGTCCACGGGCACTTGGCGGGTCTGGCTATCCGGCACAAGCTATACGATGGAACAGGCTCTGCGACTACAGCCTTCAGGTTCCGGTATTCAGCCGGTTCCTGGTGATTACGACGGTGACGGCAAGGCTGACCCGGCAGTTTATCAGGAGCAGAGTGGCACTTGGCGGGTATGGTGGTCCACCTGGAAGTATGCGTCAGTCACCGCGGAAGGCTGGGGCGGATCCGGATATCGCCCCGTAGTGGCCGACTATGATCTCGATGGGATTATGGATCCGGCCGTTTTCCAGGCAAGCACTGGTTCGTGGAAGGTATGGCTTTCTGCCAGCGGTTACGCCGAGGAAAGCGCCCAAGGCTGGGGCAGCACCGGAACGATGGCCGTGACCGGCGATTATGATGGCGACGGCCTGGCCGATCCGGCCGTGTATTGGGATTCCTTTGGCATGTGGCGCCTGTGGCTTTCCGGCTCAGGCTACCAGAAGACGGAACTCCTGGTCTGGCCCGGCGACGGCTACCGGGCCGTCTGGCCGTAGGCCGGACGACGGATGGCAGAGGTTAAGATAAGAGGGCGGAATATTGCCCGCGAATCACGCTAAAAGAACGCGAAAAATAATCATCAAAACGCTGATGTTCGTGCAAAATTAAGGTGCTTATGAAGTCTTCCGTTCTTCGTTCTTCTGATCAGGGCTGTCGTCTGTCGTCTGTCGTCCGTCGTCCCGCCTTCGCTAAAGCTACGGTGGGCAGGCTGGCGTCTGGTTTCACGCTCGTCGAGCTCATGGTCGTGGTGGCCATTATCTCGATTTTGCTCATGCTGTTGATCCCCAATATCCGCGCCATGCGCGAAAAGGCCTGGTCCTCTTATTGCCAGAACAATCTTCGCCAGTACGGCATTGCCATGAATCAATATATGGCCGATTATAGCGGTTACTTTATTTATCCGGGCGCCGGCGGTCGCAGTTATGGTGCTGATTTTGACAACAAACATGCTGCGGCGAAGGATGCGTATGCGTTCATATCAGGAAGCGGTGGACAAGCGAGTAGCGGCGGACATGCCTGGTATGA
>JAHIMN010000291.1 GCA_018896395.1 Verrucomicrobiota bacterium
CGATGATGGCTGTGTCCCCGTCACTGCTCAATGCCACGGAAGAGCCAAAAAAATCAGTCGCGTCCCCACCCGTGGCTATCAGTTTCGCCTGCTGATTCCAGGAAGCGCCGGACCACGTGAACACATAGGCCGCCCCCTGGCCATCATTCCCGTCCACATCCGCGAGATACGCGCCGGCGATAGCGGTGTTCCCATCACTACTCAAAGCAACGGAAGCGCCAAACCTATCCCACGCGGCGCCGTCCGAGGCGGTCAGTTTCGCCTGCTGGGTCCAGCCACTGCCTCCCCGCGTGAACACATAGCCTGCGCCCTGATTCGTAATCCCGCCCACATCCGCACAATCCGCGCCGATGATGGCGGTGTTCCCATCACTGCTCAATGCTACGGAAGAGCCAAAAAAATCATTTTCGGCCACGCCCATGCTAATACTGCTGCCCGCCACCACGCATAACCATGTCAATAACGATGTTATCCGTCTCATTTCAATGCCCTCCTTTGATTTGTGTTCCTGAAAAAACGCGCCCTCCAGAGGCGGGTCCGCCTCCGGCGGAAACTTCTGTCCGCATCCTTCTTTGCATTTATACGTTCAAGAGCCGCCGGATTGCGATATTGCTATAATATTGTTGACATTATATTTTAACTTGGAGGCAGTCAAGAACTTTCTGGAATTCGCAAAAAATCCTCATGTGTCGGTAACGCCGGTATTTTCAGCCTCCGGCGGTAGCCGGTCAATATGACGCGGTAACGCCATAATGCTGAACAGGAACGAGGCCGCGCCGATCTGCACGCCGTTAACCAGGCAGATCAGGGCAAAAAACAGCAGGCGCTGTTGATTCAGCGCGCCGAACCCGCTGGCCACCCACTGCGCCAGGATCCAAAACGTGAGCACCAGGCCCGTGCCGATCACCAGGACCGACACGATGCAGGCCTTTTCGAAAGTGAACCAGCGGTAGAACCAGGCAACAATCGCGTCCTCCTGCAGACCGGAGAGATGGCCATAAGCCTTGGCCAGAAGTCCGATGGTGATGATCTGGATA
Organism: Verrucomicrobiota bacterium; assembly: GCA_018896395.1. Taxonomy (GTDB): domain Bacteria; phylum Verrucomicrobiota; class Kiritimatiellia; order JAAZAB01; family JAAZAB01; genus VSJD01. The sequence goes on from JAHIMN010000291.1 coordinate 1,038, forward strand.
CTCAGAATGTTCAGCACGCCGCCGATCAGCATGCAATGCATGTCCACCAGACGCCCATGGATGATGAGCGGGCCGAACGCCAGCGGCAGGGAGATAGCCAGTCCAATAACCCATCCCGCGATCCCCGGCATCAGGAGCAGGAGTGTTGGACTGTGCAGAATCATGAAGCGCAGGTGGCGCCAGCCATCCCGGAACGAATGTAATTTGGATTCCCCTACCCGGGGCCGATAGGTAATATTCCGCTCGGTAATCCGCAAGTTACAGCGGATGGCGCGCACAACCATCTCGCTGGCAAATTCCATGCCGGTCGTGACGCAGTGCAAACGGCAATAGGCATGGCGGGTAATGGCTCGCATGCCGCAGTGCGCATCGTGCACGGTGTTGCTGTGAAAGAGCAGCCGCAGGGTGGCCGAAAGCATTGGATTGCCAACATACCGGTGGAGCCGAGGCATGGCGCCAGGTTGAATATCGTGCATCCGATTGCCCATCACAAAATCCGCCGCGCCCTTCAGGAGCGGCGTTACGAGCACGTCCAACGAGGAAAGGTCATAGGACAAATCAGCGTCGCCCATGACGATGATGTCATAGCGGACATTTTCGAATCCCTTGCGCAGGGCGGAGCCATAGCCGCGATGCGGCTCCGTCAGGACGCGGGCCCCGTGCGCGCGGGCCACCTGGGCGGAAAGGTCGGTGGAACCATTATCCACCACGATGATGTCTTCCGGCAGGCCCAACTTGGCAATCCCGCGGCGCGCCAGTTCGATGACCTGGCCCAGCGAGGCTTCTTCGTTCAGGCAGGGAAGAATGACCGAAATACCCCGGGACGGCTCATTGCCCATGATTCTTATTCCTCGCTCTCGCCGGCCCCATCATCCTCGACCGGTACGGTGAACGGCATCATCGCAGGCTGTATCGGAGTTTGTGAATACCCCTGGTCCGGACTGGTCTGCATCTGCGGGTTCAGATCGGCCGGCGGAGCAACCGGCTGGCCGTCCGCGGCGGCCCCTCCATCCTGAGCGGGCGGGTTGACGGGCGCAAACGGAAACGTCGGATCGGGATTCTCCTGCCCGGCGGCGCCCGGCGTACTGACTGGCTTGAACGGCGAGGCCTGCGGACGGAAGGGTGAGACAAACGGCATTGTCGCGTTGGTGTTTGGTTTGAAAAAGGACTCCAGACTCTTGGCCTGGGATGGCACGTTGGTACCCATGCGCTGGAAAGGCGAGGTGCCGCGCCTTTTCATATCCGAGAAAAACGGCTTGCGGTTGCCGCTGCCCTGGTCATTCAGGCTGAAGGGCGAGGCCGCGCTCTCCGCGGCCAGGTTTTTCCGAGGCATCCCGAACGCAGGCACACCCCGCGCGCCTGCCATGGCCGGGGCCACGTCTTTATCCTTGTCCTTATCAGGATGAAGCTTGATAACCGTGGTTTCGATGCCCATTTTCAGGACCGCCTCTTCCTTGTCGTAATTCACCGAGACCAACTGCATGCCATTGATTTCCTGGCCGATGTCCAGATAGATGTGTTTTTTGGTTTTCTTGTCCAGAACACACACCTGAATCTTATCGCCATCGTCAATGATGGCCTTCATTTCATAGTCTTTGGCAAACGACTCGGCCGCCGCCAGGTCTGCGGCTCCAGGCACCACAATGGGCGCCACTTCGCCGAACGGTTTGCGATCAATGACCACCTGGTACCGGCTGAAATCCGTCGTCGTGACGGCGTGCGCCGCCAGGGCGGCCCCCCACCACGCAACAGCGAATACCAGGCAATAAAGTGTGGTTTTCGGCTGTTTCATTACCATGTCCCCGTGTGCCCAAAAAGATTGGATTGGAAATTCAATATGGTTATCATATCATGTGTTTTAATTTTAGCAATGGTTAATCTGCAAAAGCACAATGGCGAGAGAGTAAATACTATGAAATTATTAATTACCGGCGGGGCGGGGTTCATCGGCAGTAATTTTATCCACTACATGCTGACCGAATACCCGGACATACAGATCGTCAATTTCGACGCGCTGACCTATGCCGGCAACCTGGAGAACTTGGGCCCGGTCGAGCGGAACCCGCGCTACACGTTTGTCAAGGGCGACATTACCGTGGAAGCGGACGTTACGGCAGTGTTCCAGGCGCACGCCGTGGACGCCGTGGTGCATTTCGCGGCCGAGAGCCACGTGGACCGCAGCCTGCATTTGGGGCCGGAGGCCTTCATTCGCACCAACATTCTCGGTACCCAGCGCCTGCTGGACGCCGCCCGCGCTTATCGCGTTCGGCGATTTGTGCATGTTTCGACGGATGAGGTGTATGGCAGCCTGGCGGCGGAAGGCCGGTTCATGGAAACCTCACCCATCCAGCCGAACAATCCCTACGCGGCCACCAAGGCAGGCTCCGACTTTATGGTGCGCGCCGCGCACCGTTCGCACGGTCTGGACGCCGTAATTACACGAGGCTCCAATAATTTCGGGCCTTACCAGTTCCCCGAAAAGCTGATTCCCCTGATGATCGCCAACGCCCTGGAAAACAAGCCCCTGCCGGTCTATGGCGATGGACGGCAGGTGCGCGACTGGATTTACGTGCGCGACCATTGCCGGGGTATTGATTGCGTCCTGCGCCAGGGCAAGGCCGGCGAAGTTTATAATATCGGCGGCATGCACGACGTCCCCAACCTGGAAGTAGTCCGCCTGATCCTCAAGCTGTTGAATAAACCGCCCTCCCTGATCCAGCACGTTACGGATCGCCCCGGCCACGACCGGCGCTATGCCATTGATTCCACCAAGATCGAAACGGAGTTAGGCTGGCGCCGGCAGTTCGATTTTGAAACGGCGCTCAAGGCCACCGTGGACTGGTACCTGCAAAATCGCGCCTGGTGGGAGCGCATCCGCAGCGGCGAATACCAGAAGTATTACGCCGCGTTGTACGCCAAGGGCTGAGAATCTGGACTTATCGCAACCACAGGTGGAACCAATTGGCGCGCCCTCCACGGCCCGGTCAATCCCCTGAGACCGGGTTAACCCCTCAAAAACAAGATTTCATCCTTCATGTTTTTGATCTATCCTTTCATTCCATGACCGCTTTTCCCGCAACCGTGGTTGCCGACAGCAAAGGAAGAATTACCGATCGGCCTGAACTGACTGCCGCAGGCCGGAGCGGACGCGCCATTTATCCGATTGACCCCGCGCAACTCATTCCACTCCCGGAAACAAGCCGGCTTTACCTGCTTCCCGGGCGCCGCGCCCTCGGGTTGAACGCAAAAGGAATCATTAAATCGGCGGATCATGATCACGTTGCCGTCGCCGCCTTTCTGCCCCCCGGCTATGTCGCCCTCTCGCTCGCCGCCTTCGAAACGGGTAAGACGGCGCCACGGCTTCCGCTCTTCTGCTACTGCGCCGTCTGCTGGCACCGCGGCAAATTTCATGTCCCCGCCTTCCGTGTGGATCACGATCCCAAGCATGATATTTCACGCTTTGATATGAAGAAAGTTTACCGTGCGATCCGCGGCTGGATCCGGAAATTTCCGGAAAACCGACTGGTGGCCCATCATGGTCTTGTCTGCGTGAAAGAATACGGTTGTCCCAACGCCGCCAATCTCTTCCTGCAACGGTGGGAAGCGCCGGTCGCCGTGTCCGGCGGTTGTAACGCCTCGTGCCAGGGGTGCATTTCCAAACAGGACTCCACGTCAATCCCGGCCCCGCAAGCGCGGATTGGTTTTGTCCCGACCGTGGAAGAAATAGTTGAAATTGCGGTCCCGCATCTGAAAAAAGCGCCGCGCGCGATGATCAGCTTCGGACAGGGTTGTGAAGACGAGCCGCTCCTCAAAGGCGACTTGATTGAAGCGGCCATACGTGCGATCCGCAAAAGAACAAACCGCGGCGCCATCCATCTCAACACCAATGGAAGCATGCCTGACATTGTTGAACGGCTTGCCGCCGCGGGACTTGACAGCATCCGCATTTCGCTGAACAGCGCCCGGCCGACGCTCTATGCCGCGTATTACCGGTGCCGCGGCTATTCCTTGGATGATGTCCTGAAATCCTTCCATATCGCCCGTAAGGCCGGCGTGTGGATTTCCATCAACTACCTGACATTCCCCGGCGTGACTGATGACCCGACCGAATGCAGGGCGTTCTCCAGACTGCTTAAAAAAAACACCCCGCACATGATCCAGTGGCGGAACCTGAACATAGATCCGGACTGGTACATGGACACGGTTGACCGGGCCTGTCCTTCCAAACGCCAGAGACCCCTGGGCATAACGACCCTGATGAAACATATCCACCGTCAGTTCCCGAAAATCAGCTTCGGCTATTTTAATTTTCCACCGCCCGTTTGAATTTCCGCCGATGAAAAATATTCAACGGACATCTAAACAAATGATAAAAAACGAGGAATTTTATCACGCTTTAGGGCGTGATTAATAATCAGGCATAATGCCCGCCTGCAATCCCGCCGCGGCGGATAGCGACTGTGGGCAGGCTGGCAAAGTACGTGGTCTGTACGAAATTTTCCGATTCGATGCTGATATAGGTAAGGAAAGAAATGAGGAAGCCCCGCCGGCAGAGTGCCGGCGTAGAGCACAATGACCGATATGGGTAATCTTCCCCGGGAAGTCAGATAGTGTAATTGTTCAAAAAACAAAGCGGAGGTGACGATGAACATTAGTCACGCAGGAATCAGAGCCCAGACCAAAGTTTTCATGCCGCGCTTTCGCCGCGGCCCCGTCACGTCAATGGGATGCGTCATAGTCATCGGACTGAGCCTCCCGTTCCTGTCCGGCTGCGGCACAATCAAGGTGCAGGATCCCGCCGGCATGGCTGGACAATTCCAGGCCCTCGATGGCGGATGGCAGATCGCGGACAAGGGATACGGCGGACCGGCGGACGGGAATTGGAGCTATGCATTGGGCGGACGGGCGTCATGGACCGACTACCGGATCGACTGCCGGATCAGTCTGGTCCGGCCCGCCGACCGACAGGACGGCATGGAACTCACCTCTTTTGCCTACTACCACGCGCTCGGCAACCTGGGCGGGTATGAAGCCGCTGTGGTCTTCCGCTATGAGTCTCCGAGCCGCCAGTACCGGGTTGCTTTGTCGAGCCTCTGGAAAGAAATCATCCTCTGGCGGCCGACGGGCGGAGTGCTCCAGGTTCAGCCGTACGCGTTCGAGACAAACAAGACCTACGATGTGAGCGTGGCGGCCTGCGGAGCGCACATCACGGTCAGCGTCAACGGAGAGGAAGTGATTAACTGGTGGGATACGGCAGACCCGGTCCTCAAGGGTAAAGTGGGGCTCGCACGAAAGGAAGGCGCGTCCTACTTTTCATCCGTCGGAGTTAATTGCATCCCCGCTCAACGCGACACGCCCCCCGCCCATCGCCCCCAGTTCCGCGAGGTCAAATGGCATAACCTGCAATGGTTCTTCGACGGCAAGGAACCCGTGTTTGTGATCAAGAACAACGTGCTCGACCATATGAAGTTCATCCCCGGGTATCGTCCCGCCATGTACACCTTCAACTACATCTCGGACTGGAACCGGTTCTACCCGACGAAGGTGACCGACTTCAAGGTCGTCGAAGCCGGAAAGCGGCTTGTGACCGACACGGTCGCCATCGATCCCGACACGAACAAGCAGTCCAAAATCACGTGTGCAACGCACCTGGTCGTGTCGTTTGATGCCGCAACCGGGATGTACACCTATGACCAGGACTGCAAAGTGACCATACCACCCGAGGAAAGCGCAAAGGTGAGCCCCGCATGGGACCATGGAGATGCCGTGTTCCTGGGCGGGGTGGGCTCTGCCCAGACGCGCGACCCAAAGGCCTTTCGCGCACTTTACCAGTGGAGTGTCTTTCAGGCCGACGACGGTAAGTACTACAAGATTCCGATGAACCACAACGGGCACTATCTTTCCTCTTCCACGGCCAACGGGGGACCGTTGAACCCGACCGGCGGTATATGGGTCGTGGTTGACGACCCGATCCTGAGCCCCTGCATCAAGATCCGCGGCCTGGCCACCAATGTCACGAACGTATCGGCCGGGCACTGCTGGTGGGCCTACGATATGCACACCATGTTCTCGCCGACACGGGTGGACAATAAGGTTCCTGCCGGCGAGTACGTGACGAAGGTCAGTTACATCGGCATGAAGGCGGCCGACGCCCGCGCGCTTCTCAGCAAGGCGAGTTTCTACAAGCCCAATGACCTGAGCGTCCGGATCCCGGTCTATGCGGCGGGCGTGGGGTTCATGGAGACATTCGACAAGGAAGTCCTTCTGGCTTCTCCCCACCAGGAGCATCGCCTGTGGGCAGGCGTGATCGACAAGACCGTCGGCCACGGCGACAAATTCTCCCTGCGGCTGGATGGCCCCACGGAAGCATGGACGACGACCGGGGGCTCATACTTCATGACGGGATATGGAAAGACGAACCGGGTGACGGTATGGGTCAAGACTCTCAATGTCACGGGGGAAGGCCCAGTCATCGGCTTCCGGCGCTGGGACAACAGCTACGGGGAGTTCTATCCATCCGGCCTGACCGGCACCCGCGACTGGACGCTTTGGTCATTTATCACGACCGGGCCCATCGATTGCTTTGGCGTCACGCTCTACTTCCGCAACGGGGGCAGTGGAACGGTGTGGATGGATGACTTCAAGGTCGAGCCGATCACGGGCCCCCTTCCGGAAGGCGTCCAACTGGGCAAGACCTATCCGGTCAACCCTCCTGCTTCTGATGTTGTCCTTCGCTGGAACGGCAAGGGCGCGGAAGACGCCGTTCTCGATGAGTCGGGATACGGCCATCACGGCAAATTCTTCGGGGGTGTATCCTGGACAACCGACAACGGCAGACGGGTCATCTCCCTGAATGGCACGAACACCTACATCTGGCCCCTGTGCTCGCCCGCACTTCGGCTTCAGCCGCCTTATACCTTCGTCCTGGACATCAAGCCCGAATCCGGAGGGCCCCTGATGTTCTGGGGTTGGAACTTCTATTGGCATCTGACCGGCAGCGCTCCGAAGTTGGGCATCGGGTATCAACTTCACGCCGGGACTTATACTATTACCTCAAGCCAGCCGTTCCTGACCACCGGCCAGTGGCACAAAGTGGTGCTCGTCGTCGCCACCAATCAGTTCCGCGTGTTCTGCGACGGCAAGTTCATCGAGACCGTCAAAGCGGACAGCAAGGCTGGTGATTGGGGACTCTACTGCACGAGCACCTGGCATCGGCACATGTCGTTCTTCGGGGCTGGCCCTGGGAATATGACCCTGACAAAAGATAACCCGACCGCCGGGATAAAGGGCAGTGTGGGCGCGTTCACGGTCTACAATCGCGGGCTCACCGATCAGGAGATCGCGGCCATGGGCGGGTACTGAACCTGTCTGACCCCTTTCCTCTTCGGTGAAGCCCTCTCGTTTAACTTCGCTTTTTCACGTTGTCCGGAATTGGGCCATGACCGGGAGATGCTCGTCGAGCAACCCTTCGTAGCAGAAAAAGAGCACGTTCTCCTGCCCCATCCGGACTTGGTCCCGAAGCAGGGATTCAATCGCAGCCGCGCCGTTTTTCAGGGACGGATCCTTTACATCCTTGGCGCCGGGTTCATCGGTTTTTCCCTGCCGGTATTCGGCGGTGACCTCATTGAGCCCGAGTCCCATCCAGACTTTGCGTCTGGCTTCCGGGATGAGGCGCTGACATTCCAGGGTCTGGAGTTCCACGATCCGGTTGGAATGGTAATACGACATCGGGCAGGCGAAATCGATGTGCCCGCGGCGCAACCACTCGACCCAGTCCGCCAGCAGTGCGTCGCGGCTCTGGCAACACTTCCACCCATCGAAGTAGGGAATGTCCTTCTGGTGCGGCGCATAGAAGGTCAGGTTGTACGGCATCCGGGCCGCCACTGAAAAGGACATGCCCGGCTTCGTCTTCCGGATCAGCTCCGCCTCCTTGCCGATCAGCGCGGAGAGCTGGTCCCGCTTCCATTGGTCCCACTCTGGTTTCTCCAAGGGGGCATTCTTCCGGCAGTAGTCGCAATAGCAAACCGGTATCACCTGGTACTTTTCACCAGTCATATGGGCTGGATCATAAATAGTATTGCGGTTGAAAATATAGCTGTCCTCAAGGTCGATGCCGTCGTACTCAAACTCGGTCAAAGTCCACCTGAGCTTCTCCAGGACGTAGCCCACCACCTTCGGATTCGCGTGGCACAGGATGCCTCCTTTGGACTCATCCTTGCGCACCTGCTGGAGATCGTAGACCGGCATGTCTTTGTATGCATTCACCTCGTCGAAGCATGCATGTACCTTCAATCCCCGCCGGTGCGCCTCCTCAATGATTCCATGCAGTCGCTCGAAATAAGGTTTTGGAGGGGAGGCATTTCCCCGCTGGGGACAGGTGTAGGGCATGATAATGTCCACGTGCGCCTCCTTGAGGCGGCGGATCATTCGTTTCGGATCTTCGTCACGGACCGCGCCGGGCCAGGTCCACATGGCCATGTGTTTGAATTGAGTGCTCATATTGTTCCTGTTCGTCATTGTATTGTCTTCGCCTAATCCGCAGTTTTTCACTATTGGGGTCACTTCCACTCGCCTGCCAATTCAAGAAAATGGTGATAGTCTCCGGCGGCTTGAAATATCTCCCGTCGCTCGATCCACCGATTGATGATATGATACCATTCCCCCGCTATATTGATGCGTAGTGCCCTGGCCATGCAAATGCTTTTACCCTTTTACCCACCAGTGTCAATTGGTTTATTGAATATTGCGACTTGACCCCCATTTCACACAACTTACTTTATCTCCAGGTCGTACCGTAAAATCTCTTCCCGTCCCTGCGAATTGGCCTCGGCCAGCGTTTCCCCCGCGGCGGAGAAAATCATCGACCCGCCTTCGGACGGATCGCCCCACGACCGGCCCACCCGGTTGGTGCATAGGATCGGCGCCCCGATGGTCCGCGCCCGCTGGGGGGAAGTCAGACGGTGTTCTTTTATGTTAGCCAACGCCTCGGCGGTCAGTTTCGGCGGATCGCTTAGCCGACGGCCGCCCATGTTGGCAGGATGGAACACAACCTGGGGCTTCAGTGCCGCCACCCTTTGAACGCACCGCCGCGAGGCCCCATCGGCGCAGATGAAACAGGTGGCCTTGATCCCGTCGATTTCAAACAGTTCCGGTCCCGTGCCGGGGTCGTAATGATCGATCTCGTTGCGGTAGCCTTCGTCGGTGTAGTCCGGCGAAATGTACAGCCAGGTCTTCCGGTAATGATAGATGTACCCTCGCGGCCCCACGAAGACCTGGGCGATGTGAAACCGGTCCCCGTTGCGTTCCGACAAGCCGAAACTGATAAAACAGTTCAACTTCCCCGCCAGCCCCTCCATGCGCCGGGTCGATTTCCCCTCCGGCACCGCCTCCGTCAACTCCTCCAACCGCCCTGTATAATCGTGGACTGTCCCCTCATGGAACATGACCCACCGCCCCCCCCGCCCGACCGCCTGGCGGACCAGCCGTTCCATCTGGTCCAGGTTGTGGTCAACCTGTTCGGGGATAGCGTCGAATTGGACCAGTGCAACAGGGATCGTCAGTATATTACCTCCGTTCAAACGAGAAAAATTGAAACACAGAGAAGCGGATAAGCAGAGAAAACAAAATCAAAATATCTACTGATAGAAATCGCTGTTCGGGTAGCATGGACACTCGCCACTCGGAACCGACTTGATTAAGCTGTTCATGGTGGCAATGTGTCAAAAGGTGGCCGAGACGTCAAGTCTGAAGGATAAAAAATTTAGCTTCGCTCTCGCCCGCAAACTGCTGGTACACTACGAGGCGACGCCGCTACATCTGGACATGCGCTCAGTGTTGGACAAGATCGCAGAATCGCTGGACCACATTACCGCTCCCCCGGGTCCTGATCCGTGTGTTATAGCCACCACTCGGCAAATACAACACGGACTCCCCAAAAACATGATGCCTGTCCTGTCTCACGTTTCAACCTATCACCACGCTCCATTCCCCACGATACAGTTTGGCACGCAAACCACGGCAGAATGTGGCCGCCACACCAATGATGATATCCTGTGAAATGGAGAAATAGCTGATTGATAGAACACTGGGAAGCAGATATTCTATATAATAACTATAATATATTGGTTGACAAAGAGTTGTGACATTATTGCTTACGCCCGCATTTTATCCATACGGATAAAATGGCGATATCGGCGGGATTAACTCCGGGGATCCTGGATGCCTGGCCAAGATTGTCCGGCCTGATCTTAATAAGCTTTTGACGCGATTCATACTTCAGGGTCTTGATTTCATTATAATCAATCCATAAAGGAATGAGGGTGCTTTCACTTTTATCCATACGGCGGATCTGCTCTTCCTCACGCTCAATATAACCCTGATATTTTGCGCGAATCTCAATTTGCTGAATGACCTTATCAGGTAATTTTTTAGCGTCTGACAAATCCTTGTATTTCATTTCCGGCCGACATAGGATTTGAATCAGTGTATGACCATCGGAATATGTTTTATCAAGCCTATCCAATTCATTGTTAATTTCGACAATATAGCCTTCAATCTCATCTCTAACCACCTTTGGCACAACACTAATCTTTTTGGCTATATTAAGCATTCTGAAGGCTGCATTATCCTGCCGAAGCAATAACCTGTGCTCCGCACGTGAAGTGAATATACGATAGGGTTCATCAATCCCTTTCATGACGAGATCATCAATGAGTACGCCAATATAAGACTCGTTACGACTGAAATGAACGGGGTTTTCACCGCGAACCTTCATAACCGCATTTATGCCAGCCACAAAGCCTTGCGCAGCCGCTTCCTCATATCCCGTTGTTCCATTAATCTGACCAGCAAGAAACAGATTTTCTATCAATTTTGATTCGAGTGAATGGGTCAACTGCGTCGGATCCAAATAATCGTATTCAATCGCATACGCATAGTGAATAAATTGGGCCTGTTCAAGCCCGGGTATTGATTTGATTAATTCTTGTTGCGTTGCCTCCGGGAGACTGTTGGAAAGTCCATTCGGGTATATTTCCATGGACTGGCGCCCCTCCGGTTCAATGAATACATGATGCTGCGCGCGATCGGGAAATTTTACAATTTTATCCTCAATAGATGGGCAATAACGCACCCCTATACTTTTTATATAGCCCCCGTAGAGTGAGCTTTGCGTTAGATTGCTGCGAATAATATCGTGCGTTTTTGGGGTAGTATGCGTCAGAAAACAAGGCAATTGGCCACTTCCAGGTAACCATGGTCGCATGGTGGCATTAAAATGTTCCACGTGGAACATTTGTTTCATCCATTCGACACCAGGCTCATAATGTTCCACGTGGAACATTCTCCAATCTTCTCTTGCCGACCTTGAAAACAAGGCTGGCGGCTCAATCCCGGGCTGAATGGCCATTTTGGCATAATTAATCGTTTTTTTATCCAATCGTGGAGGTGTGCCGGTTTTGAATCGTGCCAGCGATAATCCTAGATTTCTTAATGATTCACTTAACTGAGCAGATGCCTGCTCGCCGTGTCTACCACCAGGAAGGCTTTTATTCCCAATATGAATTGTACCATTTAAAAAAGTGCCGACCGCCAATACGACCGTCTTGCCTTCAATCTTTCCGCCATTTTTTAGCTGGATCCCTCTCAGTTTTCCATTTTCAACCAATATTCCAATTGCCATCGGTTTAATATTAATGATGTATCCACCGCTTGCAAAAGTGAAATATGAAGAGCTGGGCGATGTTTTTAAAAACTTTAAAATTCTTGGTCTTTCTATGGTTCAGAACTGGATTATTGGACCAATACTGATGTTTTTCCTGGCAATTTTATTCCTGCAG
>JAHIMN010000292.1 GCA_018896395.1 Verrucomicrobiota bacterium
AGTTTTACGGCATTGCGGAAGCAGTCGATCGGCGTCAAAGCACTGCCACACAATCCCATTTTTCGGTCCACTAAACGCACGCCATTGTTTGGCCCATTGATTTTTGCCAGCCCCCATCCCCCCGGCAACGGATATTCGCCGGGGGGCAAACCGGCGCCGTAATTACTGTCGGTCACAAACACCAGCCCCGCGGACGGCTTGCACCGGAACGCCTTTTCCACCAGGATCGGATCGACATGCGTGCCGTCGGGAATGATCTCGCACACAACGCGGTCTTCAACCAGCAGGTAATCGATCAATCCGGCAGGATAGACTCCCGGATCCGGATCAATCCCGCCCGGAAGCACGAAGGTGTCAAACAGATGCGTGACCAGCCGGGCGCCGGCATCCACCGCCGCGCGGGCCTGGTCTATGGTTGCCTGGGTATGCGCCAGACTGCAGATAATTCCCTGCTTCGTTAAATACCGGATAGCCTCAGGCACGCCGGCCATTTCAGGAGATACATCCCATATGCGGATATGTCCTTCGCCGGCTTTCAACAACATATCGGTCAAGCCCTGGCTGATGGGCGCCAAATCCCGGGAGAGACCGCCGGCGGCGGCGGCCAGATACGGAGATTCCAGGCGAAACCCGCCGACCTGCGGGACCTGGCGCAACAAATCGGTTTCCTTCAGGTGCCGTCGCAAATGATCGGCGGTTTCATTTGGCGGCCCGAAAAAAGTCGGGAAAAAAGTCGTAGTGCCCCGAGCGGCTTCCTGCGCGGCATACGCCCTCAGATCACCCGACGCTTTTTCACGCCCAATCCCGTGCGTATGAATGTCGATGAGTCCCGGCACGACGTACGCACCGGCGGCGTCTAACATGTCCGCGGCTTTCTCATGCGGAGCGACACTGGCAATACGCCCATCTTCCACCCTGATCGACGCTTTCGACACGTCGCCATTGGCCATCAGAACCCGGCCGTTGGCAACAACAAAGGATGACGAATTAGATTCTACTTCGTATAATCTATTCATAACACTAACTTGTTATTTTGGACCACAAGAACGGTGAAACCACCTTTTCGGGCAATTCGGGCACAACCTGGGCAACTGCGGCCACCAGACTTGCCTCCAAAGGCCCTTTGGAAAACAGGGCGATGTTCTGCCGGATCTGATCCAGCGATTCCACGCCCGTGATGATACACGTCACGCCTTGCTGACTCAACATATAGCGGAGCGCTAATTCCGCCATCCCAAGTCCCGCTTCCGCCGCAAGCGCCTCCAATTTGCGCCTTACAGAAATCACGGCCTGTAATTCCGCCGGAACATCGCGCTCCAGCATCAAAATCAACCCCTGAAGATACACACTCCGGACAAAAATGGCAACGCCGCGCCGCTGAGCGTCCGCAAACACTCCGGACCGGATATGACGCGGATCGAGAATATTGGAGGGAACCTGCAGAGCTTCCGCGGCGCCGGCCGACACCAACGCGACCGCCGGACCGGGCCGGGCATCGCACGACACGCCGACGTGCCGGATCAGCCCCTTATCCTTGAGATCATGCAACACATCGAGATGGCGGCTGTCGCTTTCATTATGGAACAGGCAGATCGGCAGGACATCCATCCGCAGTCGTTGCAGGGAACGGGTTACCGCGTCTTTGACAAACCGCTCCACGGCGGAGCGGGAACCGCAATCCGCGGGGATCGTGGGGACCTTGGTGACAATGATCATGCGATCGGCCAAACTGAGTTCTTCAAGCGCCCGGCCGATAATATCCTCGCTCTGGCCGTACCCCGCCGCCGTATCCAGGCAGTTCACCCCGCCCTCATAGGCACAGGCCAGAATCTCTCGCACATCCTCATAAGAGGGTTGTCCCTTTGTATTGGCAATCCCATATTGCATGCCGAACTGTACTGTGCCCAACATCAATTGAGACAACCGATATTCCGCAAACGCACTGGTTTTCATCAATACTCATTCTTCAAGCCGAGAACGGCTTCATTTCGCCGTGTACCCGCCGTCAACCGGGATATTGGTACCGGTGATGTAGGCCGAGGCATCGGAAGCAAGAAACACGATGATGCCCATTAGGTCCGTGTCGCTGGCCAGGCGACTGAGGCAGGTGCGTTCGCTGTAGTTTTTCACGAAAGCCTCGGGATGGCTCGGCGACCGCAGCCCGCCGGGGTGGACGCAGTTCACGCGAATGCCGCGTGGCCCGTAGTAGCTGGCCAGGAACCGGGTCAGATTGGCCATGCCGCCCTTGTGAAAGAAATAGTCCGGAGCCCAGCCTTCCATGTCGGTGTTGCGATAATTCAAGGGCTCCAGGCCGATCAGGCCCATGATGGAGCCAATGTTGATGATCGAACCGCTGTCGGCCAGCACCTCGCCCATAGCCCGCGTGACCAGGATCAGCCCCGTACCGTTGACGCGCATGCTTTCGTTGATCACCGCTGCGTCATCGAAGTAGCCCTTAGTTACCGGCCGGGCCACGGCGTTATTGACCAGGATATGCGGACGACCGCTTTCTTTCACGATCGCGTCGCGGACGGCGAAGATAGATGGCTCGTCGGCTTGATCCAGCCGGAGGGCGCGCACGTCGTGGCCCAGCGCGCGATGCTCCGCGGCCAGTTTCTCCAGGGCCTCCAGATTCCGGGACGCGATGTAGGTCCGCGCCCCGGCCTCGGCCAGCGCCTGCACGATCTGCCGGCCGTACAACCCCGCGCCGCCGGTAACCAGGGCGACTTTGCCATTGAGTGAGAAGGTGTCGATGATGCTCATTTCGTTTTACCTCCGTAGATGCTTGATGACACGATCGCCGGGCGCTTGTTAAACTCGGCCATGATCGTCTGGCAGTATTGCGACAGACCCACCACATCCGCACCCATGGACAAGAAGCGGTAACCCAGCGCGATCAGCTCGTCGAGGTTGGCGGCGGAAGCCACCGTGCCCGCGAACTTGCCGTGCGCCAGAGCCGCATCCACAACGCGCCGGCGGGCCTCCCGCAACCGGGGATGGTCCCACTGACCGGGGGCGCCGATGCCGTGGCTGAAATCGCCGGGGCCGAAGAACAGCATATCGATCCCCGGCAACGCCGCGATGGCGTCCAGTTCCGCCAGCGGTTCCGGATCCTCGATCTGCACCACCACGAACCGCTGCGCGTTCGCCTGTTTCAGGTACTCCACGAAGTCGATCCCACAGTAGGCGCCGTCGGCGTTGCCGCCATCCACGGGGCGGCGGCCAATCGGGTGAAACCGCGTCATGCGCACCACGGCCTGCGCGTCGGTCAGGCTCATCACGTGCGGCACCATGATGCCGGCGGCGTCCATCTCCAGCGGGCGGATATAGTCGCTGTAGCTGCCGCGGGCCACGCGCACCATCACGTCGACGTTCTGGCTCTTGGCGGCCCAGATGCCCTTTTCGATTACCGCGAGGTCGTTGGGCACGTGTTCCATGTCCGGCCACAGGCAGTCAAACCCCGCCATCGCCGCGATCTCCATGGCGCGCGCGTCGGCCAGGTTGAGTTTGAAACACGTCGCCACTTCCCCGCCGCGCAGTTTTGCCAGCACCCGGCTCGGACGCATCTGTCGTGCATTCATGTCGTTTCTTCCTTTCGGGATGATCCAGGAGTTGTTACCAGGCGGTCCAGCCACCATCCACGCTGAGCGTGGCGCCGTTAAGGTACGAAGAGGCATCCGCGGCCAGAAAGACCACCGTGCCGGCGATTTCGTCCTGCCGTCCGATGCGGCCGAGCGGCACTTTCCCAGCCAACCGTTGCACAAACTCAGGATGCTGCTGTTGCACGGCGGAGTTGGGAAACGGCCCGGGCGCGATCGCATTCACGCGAATGCCCCGCTCGCCCCAGGAGACGGCGAGATACTTTGCCATTTGAATGACCCCGGCCTTGCCTACCCCGTATTCAATGGGGTTCGGGGTCATTGGCGGTTGATAAACGCGCGGATCGGGCGCCACCAAGCCATACATCGAGGCGAAGAGAATCACGCTGCTACCCGGCGGCATCACCCGCGCCGCCTCACGAGCGAGCAGAAACGCGCCGGTGAGATTCACCCGGTTGGCCCGATCGAATTCTTCCGCGCTGAGGTCATCAAGCGACTTGCCGACCGAGAAGCAGGCGGCGTTCACCAGCACATCCAGGCGGCCGCAGTCGGCGACCGTACGGGCGACGGCGGCCTGTGATGACGCTTCGTCGGCCACATCTAGTTCGACCGCATGGCCCTTCCCGCCGCGAGCGGCGATATCCGCGGCGAGGGCTTCGGCGCGCTCCCGTGCCAGGTCCGCCACCATCACCACGGCACCCTGCTCGGCCAACGCCAGACAGATCGCCTGCCCGAGATAGCCGGCGCCTCCGGCTACCAGCGCGACTTTACCTGAAAGATCAAAAAGCATGTCTATTCTCCTTGGACCATTAATGCTCTAACGTGGGCTATGCCCACAACCCAAGAAATTCCAAGTTCCAAAATCCAAATTCCAAG
>JAHIMN010000293.1 GCA_018896395.1 Verrucomicrobiota bacterium
ATTACTGCCTCCGTCACTACCACCCTTTCTCTTCATTTTTTCATGTTATTTTTGACAGTACCGCACAACCATTCTCGACCGTTCCGTCTCCCGGCTCTCCCGCCGTGACAGCGCCTTCGTTGCACACAACAACCCGGCATGGCCAAAGCCGGATTCGGCAAAGCCCCTGCCAACCAGGCAGCAACGACTTCCTCAACAGCCCCGGCCGTGAAGGGGATAACCCGGATATTCTTGGCCGCCAACAGACCGGCCAGCGTCTGAGAGATGGCACCGCAGATTAACGTGTGTGGCGCTATCGCCGCCAGTCGCTCCACCTGAGTCTGCAGCTCCGTGCCGGGTAACGTTTCCTCATGCCGGGCAACCACCCGGTTGTTTTGAACATCGAGAATAAGAACCTGTCGGGCCACATCGAACACCGGCGAGATTCTTTCATTCCACGTTGCCAGGGCGACTTTCATGATTCTCCATTCTTCAGTTTGACGCCATAACCAATAGCACGAAACATGCCAAGTATATATTGCAACGCGGCGATCTTTTGGAACATATTATCGCGCAGTCGGATGCAGATAAGAAAGGGTGGCTCTTGTTATTAGTACAGAATAGCCACAGTGCGACTGAACGACCGAAATAGGTGCGCATTTCTGCGACTCTATGTGGATTTCCGGCGGGAGCGACCGTCGTGTTCCGGCAAATTGAGACCCAGGGCCTTGATTTTGCGGAACAGCGTGCTTTTATGAAGGCCCAATGCGCGGGCGGCGGCCAGGCGATTGAATCCGTGGCGCTCCAGAGCTGTGCGGATGGCTTGCGTTTCAGTGGCGTGAGTCTGCGCGGTGATAGTGTTTCCCTCCGAAGGGGAGGAGGATGCCCGGCCCCCAAGTTCCGGCGGCAACTGAGCATGTTCGATACTGCCCGCGCCGCAAAGCACGAAGGCCCGCTCGATGATATTCTCCAACTCCCGCACATTGCCGGGATAATCGTGTGCCATCAGCAATGCCATGACATCCGGCGAGGCACCCATGACGGCCTTGCCCTGCAAGCGATTAAAACGCGCAATGAAGTGATCGACAAGCAAGGGAATATCCTCCTTACGCTTTCGCAACGGCGGAAGGTCCACCTTGACAACGTTCAAGCGATAGAAGAGGTCTTCGCGAAACGCCCCTTTTCGAATCTGTGCCGACAGGTCGCGATGCGTGGCCGTCACGATGCGCACGTCCGCGAGAAGCGTTTCTGTCCCGCCCAATGGCTCGTATCTCTTGTCTTGCAATACCCGTAGCAGCCGAATCTGCAGCGCCGGACTGATGTCGCCGATTTCATCCAGAAACAGCGTTCCGCCTTCGGCCAGCGTGAAACGGCCCGGCTTGTCCTTCGCCGCCCCTGTAAACGCGCCCTTCACGTAACCGAAGAGCTCGGATTCCAGCAACGTGTCGGGTAAAGCGCCGCAGTTGACGGCCACGAAGGGCTTGGTTTTCCGGGGGCTGAGATTATGGATGGCGCGTGCCAAAAGTTCCTTGCCGGTGCCAGTTTCCCCGTAAATCAGCACCGACGCGTCGCTGGCCGCAATCTGCGGCAGAATATCGAAAATGAGCCGCATGGCGGCGCATCGGCTCACGATATCGCCCATCTGGAACCGCTCCTCCAATTCCTTGCGTAATTCCTCCACCAGGCTGAGGTCGCGAAACGTTTCCGCACCGCCCACAACTCGGCCTTTTTTGTCCTTCAGGATCGCGGTGGAGACGCTGATCGGGATGCGGCGGCCCTCGGCATCCACAATGAACGTCGAGCGATTGATAATCGGTTTGCCGGTCTTGACGGTGTGCCGCAACGCGCAATCCGTCTCGCACATACTGGCGCGAAACACCTCTGAGCAGGGTTTGCCGACGGCCTCACGCCGCCGGATACCGGTGATAGTCTCAGCAGCGCGGTTGAACGACATGATGCGCCAGTTCGAATCCACCGTAAACACGCCATCTGAGATGCTTTCCAGAATGGCGTTCGTCTCGGTTCCCAGACTTCGATTAATGCTCTTCTTCACGGCAATTCAGTTCCTTACTCGCCGGTTTTCACCCCTTAAAATATATTAACATGACTTCATTTATCATCATTAGCATCCCATAGAAAATGAAAA
>JAHIMN010000294.1 GCA_018896395.1 Verrucomicrobiota bacterium
CGGCCGGTATGTGGCCGTGGCTGGTTACGATATGAAGGCCGAGATAGATAACGCATGATAATTGTTCAGGCAACAGCGACGTGCAAATGTCATAAGGATTTTTTACCACGGATATCACGGATAACACGGATAACACGGATAAGGGAAATAAAATCCATTCATATGTCCGTTGTCCTTTAATTTCATCTGAATCAGAAATATCCGTGCCATCCGTGTAATCCGTGGTGAGTAGTTGCTAAAATTCTGCATTCTGTATTCTTAATTCTTCATTTTTTATCGGAAAGTCCCTTTTCCTGCATGGCGGCGCGGCGGCTCAGGCGGATTTTCCCGCGTTCATCCACGCCGATGCACTTGACCCACATCTGATCGCCTATCTTGCAGATATCCTCCACTTGTTTCACGCGGAAGTCGGCCAGTTCGCTGATGTGCACCAGGCCGTCGCGGCCCGGGAAAATTTCCACGAAGGCGCCGAATTCCTTGATGCCCGTCACCGTGCCGTTATAAATCACGCCTTCCTCGGCCTCGGCCGAGACCAGGTTGACTTCGCGCAGGGCCATATCCATCGAGGCCTGGTTGGTGCTGAAGATACTGACCGTGCCGTCGTCCTCAATATCAATCTGGGTGTCGGTTATGTCCGTGATACGGCGGATGTTCTTGCCGCCGGGGCCGATCAGCGCGCCGATCTTTTCGGGATTGATCTTGACGACCGAAACGCGCGGCGCGTAAGGAGACATTTCATTGCGCGGCTTCTCCAGGATCGTCGCCATGAAGTCCAGGATCTGCAGGCGGGCGACGCGGGCCTTTTCAAATGCCTGCGCCACCAGCGCCCAAGGAAGCCCGCGGATTTTCAAATCCACCTGGAAACCCGTAATGCCCTGGCGCGTGCCGGCGACCTTGAAATCCATGTCCCCGCAATGATCTTCCTCGCCGATAATGTCGGTGACCAGCACGGTGCGGTCCCCGCCGGTGAACAGCCCGATGGAAATACCGGCGACGGGCTGACGAATGGGCACGCCCGCGTCCATGAGCGCCAAAGCGCCGACGCACACGCTGGCCATGGAGCTGGAACCGTTGGAGCCCATGATGTCCGCAACCATCCGGACGGTATAGGGATAATCCTGGGGCATCACCGCCTCCAGCGAGCGTTCCGCCAGCGCGCCGTGGCCCTGTTCGCGCCGCCCGGTTGAACCTAACCGGCCGACTTCGCCGACGCAGTAGGGCGGGAAATTATAGTGCAGCATGAATTTCTTCTCCACCGGCCCGCCCGTGATGGCGTCCAGTTTCTGAATGTCACCCTTGCTGCCCAGGGTTATGGTGCCCAGGGCCTGGGTCTCGCCGCGGCTGAACAGGGCCGAGCCGTGCGCCCGCGGAAGCAGGCCGACATCCGCGGTCAAAGTCCGAATGGCATTAAAGTCGCGGCCGCCGATGCGGCGGCTTTTGTTTAGCACGTTGGCGCGCACCGTTTCGATCTCCAGCTCGTCAAACATGGCGCGAAACTGCTCATCGGTCATTTCCGGGAATTGTGCCACGAGTTTTGTTTTAAGCATCGCGCGAATCGTGTTCATGCGCGTTCGGCGTTCCTGCTTGCCCTGGATGCACAGGACCTCGGCAAGCTCGGTCCCGGCCAGGCCGCGTGCCGCGGTGATCAGTGCCTGGTCCTCGACCAGGTCGACGACCGCCTTTGCCGGGAGCCCCAGCTTGCGCCGCAGGGCTAACTGGGCGTCAATAATGGCAACACAGGCCGCGTGGGCCGCTTTCATGGCCGCCAGCAGGTCCGCTTCCGAAATTTCCCTGGCGTCGCCCTCGATCATTATGGGCAAATCGCGCGTGCAGGCATAAATGAGGTCCAGGTCGCTGCGACTGCGTTTGCTGTGGGTAGGATTCAGCACCCAGGCGCCATCCACGCGGCCCACGCGCACGCCGGCGATCGGGCCGTAAAAGGGCAGATCCGAAAGCGTCAGCGCCGCGCTGGAGGCCACGATACTGAGAATGTCAGCGTCGGTTTCGCCGTCGGCCGATAGCAACATATTGTTGATCTGCACTTCATTGCGGAAGCCTTTCTGGAACAGGGCCCGGATGGGCCGATCGGTGAGCCGGGCCGTCAGAACTTCCTTTTCGGAGGGGCGCGCTTCGCGCTTGAAAAAACCGCCGGGAAATTTTCCGGCGGCGTAATATTTCTCGCGGTATTCGACCTGCAGGGGGAAGTAGTCAATGCCTGCCCGGGGGGAATCCGCGGCCGTGACGGCCGAGAAGAGAATGGTTTCGCCTGACTGCACGGTGACCGCGCCCTGGGCCTGTTGGGCCAGCAGGCCGGTTTCGATGCGCATGAGTTTATTGCCGACGCTGACTTCTACGAACGTTGTGGCTTTCATGATGTTTCCTTGTGCTTGTTCGGGCTATGTTTGTAATCCAAGTATGCTTGTTCTCGGTCAATGTGTCTCGAATTCGGTTCGGGAAAGGCGTCGGCGATCTTGGGCCGCCTGCCGGTTTCCCGCGCTCGCATGGACACGAGTCCTATGCCTTCGCGCGGCGCACCGGCATTCAGCCCAAGCCCTGTCCCGCTCTTAAGCGGGATTGCCTTGCTTTCCCGAATCCCGCTTGCGCGGGAAACCGAATTCGAGCCACGGTGGCATCCGCCTTCGTCCCGATACCCGCCTAAGCGGCGTGATCGGGACTACGGCGGATAAGTCGCCAAGGCAAGTGATTCCACGGGGTTTTGTGCTCAACCGTGAACCGTGAACGGTGAACCCGGAAACCGGAGTTTACTAGCGCCTTAATTTCAGGCGCTCAATAACGGATTGGTAACCGGCCTTGTCGGTACGTGCCAAGTAATCCAGCAGTTTACGACGCGCGCTGACCATCTTGATCAGCCCATAGCGGGAACTGTGGTCCTTCTTGTTGGCCTTGAGATGTTCGGTCAGCTTGTCGATCCGCAGGGACAACAGGGCCACCTGAACACCAGCCGAACCACTGTCTTTTTCGTGGTGCTGAAACTCTTTCTTGATTTTGGCTTTGATTGATAATTCCATGGCGTTTCCATCGTTCTTTGTTTGTTTCGCACGAAGTATAGTCAATCGCCCGGGATTTGTAAATAGGGGAAATAAATAAATCTGCAAGGTTGTCAGGTTCAAGGTTGCCAGGTTTGTAACCGCGCCCGTGAGGGCGTGGATTCCTTCGGTGGCCACCTGCCACGGGCTTATGCCCACGGCTATATGAAACAGTTGCCGCTCCTGCGGCCTAATTTAATGCTAAGGAATTTTAATGTTGGTAGGAGGGGCGCTACGCGCCGCGACCGTCGCCGCACACCCGCCTGCAACGCTGTGCGTAGCACTGCGGGCAGGTAGTGCGCCTCCCACATGAAATAGTTGCCGAAGGCTTAATTCATCTTTATTGCGTTTGCCTGTTTCTTTCGCTCAAACCACGATTTTGCCCGCTCAATATCTTGCCGAATCTGGCGCTGGAGTGCCTCCAGGGATGGGAAGACCCGCTCGCGGCGGAGTTTCTTCAGGAACGTGACTTCAATGGCTTTTCCGTACAGGTTGCGGCGCAGGCCGAAGAGGTGCAATTCCAGCATGGACGGCAGACCAGGCTTCGCCCAAGGGCTACGCCCTGGCACGCGCCGGACGCCGGACGCCGGACGCCGGAGGTCAGAAGTCAGAGCACGCTCTGCGCTTAACGCTTCACGCTCAACGTGCTTAACCGTCGGCCGGACACCCAGATTGACGATCCCTGGATAGGCGATGCCATCCCAGCGTGCCTGGACGATATATACGCCGTCCGGAGGAGTCACCTCGTTGTATGGATTCAGATTGGCCGTGGGAATGCCCAGCTTGCGGCCAAGTCCGCGGCCGGGTACGACCGTGCCCAACAAGCTGAACGGACGGCCCAGCATGCCGGCGGCTTCCGCCAGGCGGCCGGCCAGCACGGCGGCGCGAATCCGCGTGCTGGAAACCACCGCACCGTGCCACCGCACCGACGGAATGACCGTGACCTTGAATCCAAAGCAAGGCGCCAGGGCCTTCAGCATGGCCGGGGTGCCGCGCCCCTGCCGGCCGAACGTCCAGTTCCGGCCGACCACAATCTGACGCAATGCCGGGGCCGCCAGCGCCAGCATGGCGATGAACGCTTTCGGTTCTCGCCGGGCCAGCGAACGTGTAAATGGAATTACGATGCACCCATGCACGCCCAAGGCCTTCAACAGTCGGAGCTTGTGCGGGGTCGAAGTCAACAGCCGGGGGGCTGACGAAGGGAAAAGGACTTTGAGGGGGTGCGTATCGAAGGTCATGACCCAGGCCGCGCCCCGTTCGCGGCGCGCGGCGCCGACCATCTTCCGGATAATGGCCTGATGGCCCCGGTGCACGCCGTCAAAAAAACCGGCCGCCAGCAAAACAGGGCGACGCTGGCCGCGCAGGTATACGAGTTTGAAACCCAGTTTCATGGGGTGTGCGCGGGTTGCAGGTTGACGCGGGTCAGCGGGATGAGCTTTTCCAGAAGCTGGTTTCGGTCCAGGCGCAGAAGGTCCTCCAGGCGCATGGCCTGAGTCAGGTCGAACTCGCCGCTCTGGGTGCGGCGCAACTGTTCCAGATGTGCGCCACAGCCGAGGGCTATGCCCAGGTCGGCGCACAGGGTGCGCACATA
>JAHIMN010000295.1 GCA_018896395.1 Verrucomicrobiota bacterium
ATCGAAATCGGGAACGACCGCAAACCTGAAATAATTGGTTGCATAGGGCGCGGCTTGGGTCTGATCCACGTCGCCATAGAAGATGGAATTGGCGCTTTCCGTGGAGGCAAAGATGCGGGTGACATTCGTTTGACCGGTCAGTTCAATGGAATTGACGGCGCAAATGCGTCCGCCATAGATCGCCTGAATCTGTGGCACCGCGTTTGTGGTAGCTTCCGCAACCGTCAAACTAATCAGCGCCAACAAGGCTACCAGGCACTGTCTCGTCTTACCACTTCGAGTGTTGACTGCGCTCATGATACTTCCTCCATAATTGACAACAGTTTTTTACTGTCATCTTTTTTTTACCGTTGCACTTTGAGAATTAGCCAGTCCGTGCATATATGCATACACGGTGATTTTGCAACTACCCATGTTGGCCTACGGCTTATTTTGTTCCGGAAGACGACTCCACTTCCGATTTGATTTTAGCGCGTTCGGCCTGATTTTCCGATTTCTGCTCCTGAACAAACCCCTTGCCCACCCCGCCAGGGAGAGTTTACGACCTTTTCGAGCAAGCTCTATTTAGTCCTGCTCTACAGCAAATCAGACTCCCTCTTGCTACGGCGCCATTCTCACCTCCGCCTCACTTCACGACTCGCAGACCGCCAACCTCTCAGTCACCGGGGGACATGTCGGCGGTAGCGGACAAATGAGATATTATTTCTTCCCGGCTTACTGCACAACAACGGTTACATTAGCACATAGAATCGGACCATCCAGGTTCAGGACGCCATCCATGGGATAATCAATGGCGAACCAGAAGTTGTAAGTTCCGCGCGGCAGTATAAATCCGCTCAAGACCGGCGTGGAAGACAGGTCGAAGAGAGCGCCCTGATACACGGGTTGGAAAACCGTCAGGTCGCCGCTGAAAAGCGCCTTTTGCCATTGCGGGGCGCTGTCCAGGTAATACCATTCGCCGGAATGGTCGAAAGCGACCACCCACCAGTCAACATCCACGCCCGCATAAGTGGACGCGTTCATTTCCACGGTGATGGTCACAGTGTCGGGATAATTGACGGTGATTTCGCCGGCTACGCCATTGGCTTCAATTATAGGTCCGATTGGCATCGCATATCCGCTATCCGAGACACTGAAGCCGCTGACGCCAGTGGCATTGGTCGCCTTGACCCAATAGTAATAGCGCGTCCTGTCCGTGGCGCTGGTGTCGTCATAGTTGGTGGTTGCGGACGCACCAAGTACGCCGGCAAGGGCGGTATCATTAGACTCGCTGCGATACACCCGGTAACCGGTGGCGCCGTCGACGGACCGCCAGGCAACGGCCACTTTGTCGTCATAAGCGCCGTCGCTGGCCGTTACGCCTTCTGGCGTGGAGAGGGCCGGCGCGTTGGAGAACACCCAGACCGAATTGCGCCAAGCCCAGCCATCGCCAGGCCCCCACCCTCCGTGCATGACGATGGAGTTCATGGGGGGGAACCAGAGCATGGCCATGTCAAGAGTGTCGGGGGGATAGTTTGTAGTGGCCAGCATTTGCCAATCAGAACCGTTCCATGCCCAGGTATTCGTCGGATAAGGGCCACTAGCCGGCTCTCCACCAAACTCAATAGCCAGTTCATTGACAGCATCGTAAGCCATCTTGGCGACCCAGACGGCTGAAGTGGGAACGTGGGTTGTCTGATGGGATGTCCAAGTGGTTCCGTCAAATGTCCAGGTATTCGTGGCATAATACGGCAACAGCACCATGACGCCGCGGGCCTCGTCAAACGTCATGCTACCACCGGCGGCCCCGGGAGGCGAGCCGGCCGCCTGGGTCCAATTGGTGCCGTCCCATAACCATGTCTCAGAATTGGCTGTCGCTCCCAAATTCGTTGCTCCGACCAAAACGGTCCTCTGGCGAAGAGAATCGTAGCGCATCAGGGCGCCATCACCACAAACGACAGGGGTCGTCGCGAAACTGCGTTGCGTCCACACGTTGCCCACCAGTTCAAAGACCAGGGGAACGGTATTAGTCACAGTATAAAGCACAGTAACAGCGCGGT
Organism: Verrucomicrobiota bacterium; assembly: GCA_018896395.1. Classification (GTDB taxonomy): domain Bacteria; phylum Verrucomicrobiota; class Kiritimatiellia; order JAAZAB01; family JAAZAB01; genus VSJD01. The sequence continues at coordinate 2,040 of JAHIMN010000295.1, forward strand.
TAGGATCGTAGGCTACTTCAATGTCGGATCCCCCGGGCGAGTTGATGGCCGGACCGGCTTGCCACCCCCCGGCCAGTGAAAAGAAATAGCACTCCGCCTGGCCCTGGGGACCCCCGCCGGTATCGCGCCGGCCGCACAGCACAATGCGCTGATTGGCACTGTCATAGGTGGCATCGTGATGCACGTTAGTTGGGGAGTTGGCCGTGGCCAATTGCGTCCAGTTCGCCTCAGCCAACGCCGCCACCGGCACCCAGAATATGACCATTCCACTGGCTACGATACTTGTTATTTTCCGCCATTCGTTACTTATGGACCGTGTTTGCATGGGACCTCCTGCTTTGTTTTTTAAACAATGACACCAGTTTATTTAGAAACAATTACACTACACGAACTGAGCCCGCCTGCCCGTAGTCGCTATCCGTCGGCTGACGGATTGCGGACGGGCATTATTCATGATTGTTAATCACGCCTTAAATATTTTCTCTTTTCTATCGTTTATCAAGACATCTGTTGAAGATTTTTATCGGCGGAAATTGGCCGAGACAACGCACGTGTCTTTGCCGACTCGCCTCCCTTCGCCGCCGAAGCACTCCCGCCTTCGCGAAGCCCGCTTCGGCGGGCGTAGGAAGGTCGCACAGGCCGGCCGGTCACCGCCTGTTTATCAACGCACCGGCCTGCCCGCAATGCTATCCGCTGCAGCGAGATTGCAGGCGGGGGTAACACTCTAATGCGTTGCTCGCCGCCACACTGTTTGAATAAATACCATGCTTGTCCAAAATAATAATTTCAGAACGTATAAAATCGTTGATAACACAGTGCCATCTTTAAATTGTCGATTGCCGAGACCTTATCCTCTCCCCCGGGAGAGGACAGAGGTGAGGGGGTGCATTTGCCAGCATCCCCCTCACCCTACCCCTCTCCCAAGGGAGAGGGAATATTATTTTGGACACCAGTGAATAAATACCAACTATTTAAGGAAATTTTATCCTTTCATTCTTGCATGTCAACACTATTTTTCAACTTTTTTATCACCTGAATATCGCACCGAATCGGTGCAATATTCAGGTATCATATGGCGCAACGACGCAAACCACCCGCCGCGCGGCCAACAGGCAAAGCAGGCTCGATACCTTGAGGGCCGCCAGCAGCAAGCAAGTAGCCGTAATCCCGAACAGGGGTAAGAGAAATACGCCGACAACCAATCCGCCCAGTGCGGCCCCCGCAAGGTCCGCCGCATTGGTAAGCGCCGCGGTCCCTCCCTCGACCTTTGACGGGTCAACAGGCATGGAGAAAGCATCCGCTGAAATCGTGCTTTGCATATTTTTTTCCGCCGAATAATAATCTTTGCATTCGCGCTGGCTCATAAGTTCATTGACCAACGCAAACTGGGCGCCGACCAGGGCGCCGGTCCCGGCAATCAATCCATATATAAGCGCCTCTACCCAGCCCCACGGAATCCAATTCATCAGGCCGGAGGAGAGTGTGGTCATCAGCCATGGGATGCAGAAGGCCTCCACGATCAAAAGGATTTCCATCCCCACCATGGCGCGCCATTGCAGACGCACACCCTGTCGGATGAGGCGCGGCGCCCCAAACGCGCCTAATGAAAGCCCCAACATGAACATAGCCACGATCAAGCCGACCTTGGAATACACGTAACCCAGCAGGGCCTGAAATATAAAAATCAGGATCAGTTCCAACGCCATGCCGCACAATCCGGTGGCGGCCATCACCAGCACCAGCATGCTCCGTGAAAAAACGACCCCACTATGCCGTAGCGCTACCAGGCTCCGCCGGCCAGGCTCCGCCGAAGCGCTACGCCCAGGCGAGAGCGCTTCGCCCAGGCGAGCGTAGGGGCGAGCTACCGGCACCACGCCGCCACGCCGGCGGCCGAGCACCGCTCCCATGCCGAGACATACAACGCCAAAACCCAGCAATGCGCCTGCCACCCACCCCAGGCGCAGACGGGCAAGCCACGCCAGCAGTGATTCCAAGCCCGACCCGCTGAACCGGCTCCACAACGCAATCTGATAGAACGTGGATACGGGCTTCAAGACGGTGTTGGCCGTCACCGGGATGGCCGCCAGCCGCCGCTCGACAAAATCAAGTTTTTCCGGACTGATTTCATCGGCGTTGAGAAAATACTCCGGTCGGAAGTAACGGGTCTTGATATCCGCCCCGGCACTACGCTGGAACAGCGTCGCGCGCGCCAATGTAATGGGAGCATGGATTGCGCCGGCGAAAAATTGGTTTTTCGTGCCGAAGGTCACAAGCACGCGATCAAAAACAGCCCGGAGGGCCGCGTAAATTGAAGCGCTCAGAAACGCAGTCTCGCCCTGCAGATCTTCGGACGCTCCGACCGCCGTGTAAAGGAATCCACCGGGTGACAGGATGGAGCGAATGTCCCGGTAAAAGTCTTGCGTGTAAAACCGGTTAAGCGCGATTGTAGCCGGCTCGGAGGCATCCACCAGGATGGCGTCAAACAGGGGTATGTTACTTCCATCTTTGTTATATGGTTGATATCGAGCTAAGTCTGCGGGCGCGATGGCGTCCGCGATGCGCATGGCTTCACCAACCAACCCGGAGAAAACTAACGAAGAATGTTGGCTTACACCCGTGGTTGTGCCCAAAGGCATGCTTGCGCCCCGGCGGCCATATTGCTTGACGTAACGGGGCGCGTCCACGTGGACCTGCACCAGGCGCGGATCGCGCAAGGCCTGGCGGTAGGCGCTGGTCGCCACCGGTTCGAGCAGACGGCCTATTTTTTCATCCAACTCCACGTAGACCAGCTGTTCCAACGGGTATTTCAAAAGCTCCGGAATATCGTTGACGGGATTGCCGCCAATCAGCAGGACCCGCCGGGCATCCGGTTTCTGAGCCATAATGAAATGAATCTTGTGCTCGCCCGTAATGGCATCGGGGAAAACAGCCATCACCTGGCCGTTGGCATAAAGAGCCATCTGCCCTTCCGTTTCGATTAACGCCAGATTCTGGTAGCGCGAATCACAGGAGGCCAGCAGACGCGAAGCCGATGGAGACGAGGAACCGGATGAGGGCAACGCGCCAAAGGACCGCCAGCGCTCTTCGACACTCGCGCGCTCCAGCCTGGCCAAGCTCGGCCAGGGCCTGCCCGAGCTCGGCCAGGGCGGCGCCAGGCAAGCAGGGCAACAGGCGCTGAGTGCAAAGGCGAACGCAATCAGCCCCAATAGCCAACGGCAGATCCGCTTATTTGCCAGCCAAGCCGCGCCCAGCAGAACGATGGCGCCGGCCAGCGCCGCCACGGCCAGGGGACTCATGACCCATACCAGCCAGAACGAAAAAGCCGCGCCCGCCGCCATACTGCCCAGCGATTCAACCGCATAGACGCGGCTGACCGCAAACGGCAATTGCCGTGCAGGCAAATGCCGTGCGGCCAGCCGGCAGGCACAGGGAAACGCAATCCCGATGATCAGACAGCCGGGCGCAAGGATGGCCGCCAGACTGGCGAGCATGGAAAAAAACGGAACGTATTCCCCGTAAGCCACGTGCAGCACGGTCCGCACGATGCGGATCACCCAGACCTGGAGCGGCAACAGAAAAGCCGCCAGCGTCAGCAAGATCACCAGCAAAACCCGCAGGCGCTCCTCCGGCCAGCGCACGACCAGGGAGGTTGCCAGGAACGAGCCCGCGCTGATCAGCACCAGCCAGGCGCTGAACACAGCGCCGATGGTAAGTTCGTTGCCGAAAAAGACGACCAGGAACTCGCGCAGGAGCAGAATCTGCGCCAGGAGCGCATAGACCCCCATGCAAACCATGAGTGCCAGGAGTCGGCCGTAACCAATAGCGTCTGACGGATCGTTATCGCATTGCCAGCGCATAAATTCAAGGCATTGTTAAACTCGCCTTTGGACCACCCCCGCCCATGGGGAACCTTCCTGAACCATAAGCATTATGTTATTTGTTAACGGCTGACACCGATTCTCAGTCGGATTCTTTCCTGTACGTTTCGGAATTTCTTGACGAGCGCAGGGTGTTCATTATCATCCAGCCGCAGTACGTTCATCAAGTCAGATACCTTTTCCGTTAAGTCTCTGACAGCAGGAAGTTCCGTAAACATCTCATTGAGTTTGTCCGCTGCCAGCGCCCACTGCACTGCCTCCACTGGCACCGCATTCACTGTCGCCGTATGCCCTTTATCTGCATCTCTCGTGCCGTGAATAACCTTTTGGTATGCCCGAGAAAGTTCATTCGTCAATTTAGGTATCACCTGACTCTCATAGAAAGAGCAGTATTTTTTGGAGACATCAACACAGTTTGTGCCTGTCCATGCGTAAAGCACTTCGATGGGATGGTATGGATCGACGGTGGCTCCTCTAAATAATGACTCTGAACCAATAAGCAATGCCTGATTATTCGTCGGCCAAAATCTCATCCCGCCATTATCGCAGGAAATTATGTCGCAGTAATGCTTTCCGGACTTGCGCGACAAAATATTCAGACTTCCTCCGGGCTGGCGAGGACCATTGAAGCTACAAGCAACCATCTCGGCAATACCATCGCCGTTAAGATCAATAAACTTGATTTTCGGAAGAGGAGTCCAATCCGCATAATTGAACCTGTTTGTTGTGGCGATAAACTTGAGTTCTAAAATGGCCCCGTCCGCACGATCGGGATCGTCTGTTATGATAGCTGCCAACTCTGCTCCCATATCCCTGGAACTTACTCCGTTCAATGCTTCTATTTCTTTTGCTGAGAAAGACCATGTATCCCGATGAAGCAGGGCGGAAGTATCCGTCATTGAACCCGCTCTGGCACAGCAGATAGAGAATGTTGCCAGAAGGAAGAATAATAAAAATTTGTGCATATAAATCTGCCCTATGGTTGAATATTCTTTCTGACTTTTGAAACATAATTAAGCAGGGGTCGGTTTTTTGTTGTCTGCCACTGCCATTGCCCTCCCACTTGGTCAGGAGCGTAGTACGGTCTACTATGGCCTCCGTATAGGCCAAGGGCGTAGTTCTCCAGTTGAACGCCATTCAGGTTCGGAAGGCCCGGATGCGTTGTTTGCAGGTCGGCAACTTTGTTGCGCGCCCGCACCAGTTTATCATTAACGAAAATATCCGCGCCGGTTTGAGTGTTAATAAGCCAATCCCACGCCGTGTCCATTGCAACGGGCACCTGCATCATTCCGATATAGCTGCCTCTCGACGGTTGATCAGGTCTTTCCGGGATACTCTCGACAGGCCACCTTGCGGTGAGACCGTACTTAGTAATGCGGGCGTCGAACTGGCGATATGAACTTTCATTCATGGCAATGCCGGTAAGAAGGCCTGCTGTGCCCCCAGTGGGTGGTGTATATAATCCTCCAAGCCGCTGGGTAATTATCGCGTCGGGAATGCCAACCCCGGTGATGAAGTTCGTAATCTCCGACGAGCACTGGATACCATTGACAGTGGCCGACGCCTTGATTGTCAGGCGGCCACCTTCCGAGATGAATGTCCGATTTACCGCCTGATTATTCGGACTGGTGAACTGATATGTCTTTTCGTAAGGCCCGCCGCCATCGGTCTGGTACTCAAGTTTAACGTCCCAATCTGTGTTTCCCGTATAGTTAACTCCCTCAACCTTCGCCTTGAATGCTATGGGGCCTGTTGAGTTGTAGTCCGGCTGAGCTGCGTATGTGTGGTTCTCTCCGGGAGACGGCTGAAGTATGTCCACTTTCAGGATACGGATGTTCGCTTCCATTATGAAAGTAAATGTCGCTTTTTTCCCTTTGTCTCCGCCGCTGGCGATAACGTCAGCATTAAAAGAATGCGTTTGGGGTTCAGACTCTTGTAATTGCACATTAAAACTGCTTAATCCTGATCCTGTATCATGAAACACAGGGTCCTCTTCGGTAATACCGACGCTGACCGGCAGGCTGACGGAACCTTCCGCAAAGGTTCCCTGAAACAGAACTTTGCTGAATGATTTATGTTGTCCAGAAGAAATTCTGGTTTTCACACGTGCAACTTGATCTTTCACATCGAACCGAAAACTCAGATCATTGCCAATATTTTCTCCGCTATAGATAATTTTCTTTAACTTGATTATCAATAGAACTGACATATGATTTCCCCTTGCGTGTTAAAGTTGCCAACGATGAAGCTGAGTCTGGCCTCGTTCAGCGTGAAATGGATTTTTACAATTATCTCTCAGCGAGTTCAGTCCGTCACGCGCGGATTTCGCTGGATAGTTAAATAATAAACCGCCGCCCCTTTTCCGTCAAGCAATCTTTCTCTCTGAACGGGGTGGGCGAAGCGCTCCGGCGGAGCCTGGTTGTTGATTGCTGATTGCCGATCTCTGACTTCTGAACTCTGGTCTGAGCGTATAACGGGAACCAAAGTTCACCCGCCTACGGAGGGGCGGTGCCAGAGGTGGGAACTGTCCGCGAGGCATTGGTGACGGCAAAGACCTCCTTAGCCATTTCATATCTCGCAATCGGCAATGGTTCTGTTATATTGCTTTCCAGTATTGAGAGGCAAACATGGCTGTGCCACCAGAAATCTTACGCTTGATTGAGCGCTACGCGGCGCAACGCCAGGCCTACCAGTCCGGCCAGTACAAAGAGACCCAAATCCGCGTTGAATTCATTGATCCGTTCTTCAAGGCCTTGGGCTGGGACGTGGCTAATGAGCACGGCTACGCCGAGGCTTACAAGGACGTGATCCACGAAGATGCCCTGAAGATCGGCAGCGCGACCGAAGCCCCCGACGCGTGTTTCCGCATCGGCGGCGTTCGCAAATTTTTTGTCGAATGCAAGAAGCCCTCCGTCAACATCAAGGACGACGTCCATCCCGCCTACCAGCTTCGCCGCTACGGCTGGTCGGCCAAGTTGCCGCTCAGCATCCTGACCGACTTCCAGGAGTGGGCGGTCTACGACTGCCGCCTCAAGCCCAACCCGCGCGACACCGCGGCGGTCGGGCGCATCATGTATCTGACGGCCGACCAGTATCCGGCTAAATGGGACGAACTGACGGCAATCTTTTCGCGCGAAGCCGTCCTCACGGGCTCGTTTGATAAATTCGTCGAGAGCACCAAGGGCAAGAGGGGCACCGCGAGCGTTGACGATGCTTTCCTTGAGGAGATTGAGCGCTGGCGCGATCTGCTGGCCCGCACGATCGCCTTGCGCAATCCGGCGCTGTCGCAACGGGAATTGAATTTCGCCGTTCAGCGCACCATTGACCGGATTATTTTCCTGCGCATCTGCGAAGACCGGGGCATTGAACCCTACGGGCGCTTAATGACCTTGAAGAACGGCGAGCGGATTTATCCCCGGCTGTGCGAATTCTTTCAGCGTGCCGACGAAAGGTATAATTCCGGTATTTTTTGTTTCAGTAAAAACAAAACGGCGGTCGAGCCGCCGGACGAGTTGACCCTGACGTTGAAAATTGACGACCAGATCATCCAGGACATCGTTGGCAACCTATACTACCCGGAGAGTCCCTACGAGTTTTCGGTGTTGTCATCCGATATTCTGGGCCAGGTTTATGAGCGCTTCCTGGGCAAAGTGATCCGGCTGACAGCGGGTCATCAGGCGAAGGTGGAAGAAAAACCGGAAGTCCGTAAAGCGGGCGGGGTTTATTACACGCCAACCTTCATTGTGGATTACATCGTCAAGAACACCGTCGGCAAACTACTGGAAGGCAAGACGCCCAAGCAGGCGGCCAAGCTGAAAATCCTCGATCCCGCCTGCGGCTCCGGGTCATTCCTGATCGGCGCCTATCAATACCTGCTGGATTGGCATCGGGACTATTATGTGAATGCGGAATGCGGAGTGCGGAATGCTGAATTGAAGAAAAACAAATCACCGATCTACCAGATTTCCGGCGGGGATTACCGCCTGACCACCGAGGAGCGCAAGCGCATTCTGCTCAACAACATTTTCGGCGTGGATATTGACTCCCAGGCCGTCGAAGTGACCAAGCTCTCCCTGCTCCTCAAGGTGTTGGAAGGCGAGTCGCAGGAGACCATTACCAAGCAATTCGAGCTTTTCCACCAGCGCGCCCTACCCGACCTGGGCAGTAAT
>JAHIMN010000296.1 GCA_018896395.1 Verrucomicrobiota bacterium
GCTTTGGATCCAGCGGGGAACGCGTTCACGGAACGCTGAAATTGGAAACTGGAAATTAGATATTTGGCCTTCACGCTTTTGTACGGTTAATGAATGCATTCAGGATCGAAACTTTACGCTGGAGGCGGATCCGTCAAAGGTGGAGAAATTTGAAAAAAAAGATTCCGATTCTGTGCCAATTTCCAGTTTCTAATTTCAGTCTGTCCGTCCTTCGGCTGTTCGTCCTTCGGCTTGCACGGGCGCCGCGCTTCTGTTATTGTTGCCCGCCATGAACGGAGAGATTTATATTTGGCCGTCATTATTGGCCGGTGATTTCGGCCGGCTGGAAGAATCGGCGCTCAAGGCGCAAGAGGCTGGGGCCGATGCCCTGCATCTGGATATCATGGATGGACACTTCGTACCCAACCTGAGCATGGGACCGGATGTGGTCAAGATGGCGCGCCGATGCCTGAATATCCCGCTCAGCGTACACCTGATGCTTTCGCGGCCGGACCAGTTTGCGGAGGTATTTATCAAGGCCGGCGCTACGACGCTGACGATCCACGTTGAATCCTCGTGCGATGTCCTGGGCACGCTCCGGCACATTCGCGCGCTGGGCGCAATCCCCGGGGTGGCGATCAATCCCGAGACACCGTTTGAGGCGCTACTTCCATTCCTCGGCGAGGTGGACGAGGTGCTGTGCATGACCGTCCATCCGGGCTTGGGCGGCCAGAAATTCATGCCGGAGGTATTACCCAAAATCGCCGCCATTCGTCGTGCCGCGCGGCCGCAACCAGGACGAGAAAGGGGAGGGGATGCTATTTTGGATATCACCGTGGATGGGGGTATTGACCTGAATACCGTTACGTGCGTGGCGGAGGCCGGCGCCAATATAATGGTGTCCGGAAGCGCACTATTCAAATCGAAAACCATGGCACAGGATCTGCGGCAGATGCGGGAAAAAGCACGCGCTGTGTTCGGCAAGAACGCAGCTGGATGATAATAGATGGTTGATGGTTAATGGATAATGGTTGATGGTTCGCCATCCCGCGCGGCGCGGGACAAACGCGCTTGCCACGCTTTTAGCGTGGCCACGAGTGGTCGATGATTTGATCCCATCCTGAAGTTACGAACCATTAACCATTGACCATTTCCCACTAACCATTCCCGTTTGATTGGAATTATGATCGAATCGCTCTCACGCATCCGTAATTTCTGCATCATCGCGCACATTGACCACGGGAAATCCACGCTGGCCGACCGCATGTTGCAGTTGACTCATACCGTTGACGAGCGGGATTTCCGCGACCAGGTTCTGGACAGCATGGATCTTGAGCGCGAGCGGGGCATCACCATCAAGTGCCACCCCGTCACCATGAATTACCAGGCAACCGACGGCCAGACATACGAGTTCAACCTGCTGGATACGCCGGGCCACGTTGATTTCACGTACGAAGTCTCGCGGAGCATGGCGGCCTGCGATGGCGCCTTGCTCGTCGTGGACGCCGCGCAGGGCGTGGAAGCGCAGACCGTGGCCAACGCCTATCTGGCCATGGAAGCCAATTTGACCATCATCCCCGTGATTAACAAGATTGATTTGTCCACGGCCGATGTGGATACCGTTGTCAGGCAAATTGAGGACATTTTGGGGCTTTCCATAGAGGCTGGGAGCCTGATCAGCGCCAAGACGGGGCAGGGGGTGCCGGCCCTGATGGAAATGATCAGGCGCCAGGTGCCGCCGCCGAATACGGATCCGGAAGTTGGAACACGGGTGCTGGTTTTCGATTCCATTTATGACGCCTACCGCGGCGTTATGCCGTATGTGCGCGTCAAGGACGGCCGGCTGAAAACCGGGGACCGTATCCGGTTCATGGGCACCGGCTATACCGGCGAGATCAAGGAAGTCGGCATGTTCTGCCCGAAGCCCACGCCGGTGGCCGTTTTGAATGCGGGTCAAGTCGGTTACATTGTGGGCACAATCAAAGAGCCCCGCGATATTCTCATCGGCGACACGATTACAACCCAGGAGCGGCCGGCAAAGCATCCGTTGCCGGGCTTCAAACTTGTACTGCCCATGGTGTTCAGCGGGGTCTACCCGGTCAATACATCCGACCTTGAGAAGCTGAAAGCCAGCCTGGACCGTCTCAGCCTGAACGACAGCGCGTTCAGCTACCAGCCGGAATCGTCCGTGGCGCTGGGCTTCGGGTTTCGTTGCGGGTTTCTCGGCCTGTTGCACATGGAAATCGTCCAGGAACGTCTGCGGCGCGAGTACGACGTGGACATCATCAGCACCTACCCGTCGGTAATCTATAACGTGTTCTTGAATAACGGGGAGATGCTCAAGATCGACAACCCCGTACACATGCCCGACCTGACGCGGATTGACCATATCGAGGAGCCCATGATCCGCGCGTTTATCATCTGCCAAAACGAGCATATCAATGATGTGATGAAGCTCATTATGGACCGGCGAGGCACGGTGGAAAAAACCGATTCGCTGGACACGCGGCGGGTCATGCTGACGTGTTCGATGCCGTTGAATGAAATCCTGGTGGATTTCTACGATTTTCTTAAAAGTATTTCGCACGGGTATGCCTCCATGGATTATGAGCACCAGGGGCACATGGCCAGCGACCTGGTGCGCCTGGATATCTTGCTTAACGGCGAACCCGTGGACGCGTTTTCCTGCCTCATTCACCGCTCCAAGGCGGAGAGCCGCGGCCGGCAGATGTGCGCCGCGCTGAAGGACGTTATCCCGTCGCATTTGTTTACCATCCCCGTCCAGGCGGCCATTGGCAAGACGATCATCGCCCGTGAAACCATCCGGGCTCTGCGCAAGGATGTGACGGCCAAATGTTATGGCGGTGACATCTCCCGCAAGCGTAAGCTTCTGGAACGCCAGAAGGAAGGCAAGAAGCGCATGAAACTGGTCGGCAGGGTGAACGTGCCGCAGGAAGCGTTTATTTCAGTACTCAAATCGAACACTTAACCCGGACATTTCTTAATGCAACCTTTTGGCTGTAACCAAAGCGGAAGAGGGAGAAACCACGGATTACCGACACTGATGAAAATCTCTGACTGCTTAATAATCCTTTCCATATCAGTGATACCCGCCTGCAACGCTGTAGCACTGCGGGCAGGTCCGTGCCATCCGTGGTAAAAATCTTCTCGGGAGGAACCGAATGAATTATTTTGAACGACGGCGGGTACGGAAGACCTTGTTGCATTTGATCAAAGAAGCGCGGCATGTCCGCAATCTTCGGGAAGACGTGGCCGAGGCCAGCGCCCTGGCTCGTTTGGATGCCGGCGTTCAACGGGTCCGGGATGTACTGAAGGCCGACAACTGGCCACAAGTTGAACCCTCGGCCACGGAACTGGGCGCCCGGATCGAAGCGCTTATGCCCAAACGACCTTGGGCCTGGCTACGCGAGAACCTGGAAATTATCGTGGTGGCGCTGGCCGTGGCCATGGCGTTCCGAACTTATTTCGTACAGCCGTTCAAGATTCCTACATCCTCCATGTATCCTACGCTGTGCGGCATTCATTACGCTCCGCAGGATAAACCCGACTGGTTTGACCGCACGCCTTTGCGGTTAGCCAAGTGGCTGATTTTCGGTTCGTGGTATGTGGAAATCAGGTCTCAGACCTCCGGCACGGTGCAGATCGTGGATACGAACCAGGAACGTCTGTTTGTTGTCAACGGACTGGTCCACCGGGGTTTCGAGCGCATGACTGACCATGTATCCAATGGGGACATGGTAGTTCGGGGACAATTACTGGCGTCCGGCGTACGCATGGCAGGGGATCATATTTTCGTCAATAAAGCGGAATGGAACTTTCGTAAGCCCCGGCGGGGTGAAATTATGGTATTCAAGACCAACGGAATTGAACATCCACAGATCAAACAAAACCAGCATTATGTCAAACGCATGGTCGGGCTACCCGGTGAAATCCTCGGCATTGAAACCCCGCATCTTTACATTAACGGGGAAATAATGGCGCAACCTTCAAGCATCGCCCGAATCGAGGCGGGAGAGTTCGGATATTACGGCTATCAGAAAATGGGAACTTACCTGGCCAGTCAAAACAACCGCGTGCAATTGGCGAACGACCAGTTTTTTGCCTGCGGGGATAACCAGCGCAACAGCCTGGACAGCCGATACTGGGGTCCCGTGAAACGCGCTAATCTGGTCGGCCCGGCCTTTTTTGTCTATTGGCCCTTGTCCCGCCGCTGGGGAATGGCGGACTGAAGAAGGCCGGCGAGGCGACCCCGGCGAGTCCCAGGATTGGGACCATGCCGGGTTTAACCCGGGTACGGCGGAGTTCAGCGCATCTCGGTGGTTCGTTGCGAGATGCTCCGCCCAAAGGTCAGGGGCAGCGAGCTCCAGTCGGTGAATTATGGAATCATAAGCACAGCAGAAGAAACATATGGATTCCGACATTCAGCTCAGCGTCTCGCATCTCGGCTATCGGCCATCGTCGCCAAAGACAGTGACCCTGGTCGGAGCGGGGCCGGCAGATCTGCCGGAGCGGATTCCTTTTTACGTTCGGCAGAACTGTTTTCGCATGCCGCGCGACGTGGAACTGCCCGCGGGATTCTCTCCGCGGTTTCCCGCGCCGTACGATTTGCTACACGGCAAACTGGTTCCAAGCGAAGACACGTATTACCACCGGGGGGAGCTGAAACGCGTCGCCAGCCGTTGGGGCGCCTGTTGGCAGGGCGATTTCACGCATTTCCGCCAGGCCGGCACTTACCAGGTTGAAACCGACGTGCAGGTTTCCGCGCCATTCATGATCCAGGAGCGCCTTTATGACCGACTGATTCTAGGTTACCTGACTTTTCTGCGCGCCCAACGATGTGGCGACGCGGTGTATGGCATCCATCCCGCCTGCCACCTGGACGACGGCGTGCTGGATTCCGACGGGAGCCCGTGGCCCGTGACGGGCGGATGGCATGACGCGGGCGACTTCAGAAAATGGATGGCCTTTACGCTGGGGAATCTGGATGCGCTGGCGACCCTCCACGAGCGGCTCGCGCCGCCGTTGCCGATCCTCGCCGAAATTGCCTGGGGCAATCGCTTCTTCCATAGCATGATCACAGCTGAGGGGCAGGTCTTCGAGGACGTGGCGGGGGGCGCGGCGCCCCCCGGCTCGCCGTTCACGTACGACCGGCACTGGTGGTTCGAGAACCACCCCGGCGCCTACAGCGACGCCACGGACAACCGTTGGACCGACAATCGGCCCGGCTCGGGTGATGAGCGGAAGGTGCGGACAACCTACAACCCGCTCGTGCAGTTCGCCTTCGTCCACAACCAGGCGCGATTGGAGCGTGTGCTGGACGGAGCCGAGGGCGCGCACTGTCGTAAACTGGCCGAACGCGCGTGGCAATATGGCAAGCGGCGCGGGCACGACGGGCGCACCTTGTTTGTGGCGGCCCAACTGCGTGCCGCGCTGGAGCTCGGCACGTGGAGCGAGGCGGAGCAACTGGCCGGTGAATTGATTCAGCGGCAGGACACCGGCCGCGACGGGCTGAGCGGCTATTTCCTCGAAAAGGACCGCCAGGAGGCGTATCGCTCGTTTGCGTTCGCAGCCGAACCGGCGCTGGCGCTGTTGCGGTTCTGGGAGTTGCGACAGAACCAAGGGGCGGCGCTGGCAGTCCGCCGATATATCGAGGGCTATCTGTTGCAGGATGCCACCAGCAATCCTTTCGCGCTGACGCCCTACGGCGTGTACCTGAAACCGCCGCAGCCCGAAAAGCAACTCTTCCGCGATGCAGGACGCGGACGCGGCGTGCGGACCTTCGTTCACCCATTCAACAGCTTGGGAATGGTCCCTGGCACCGGAAGCGTGTTGCTGAGCCATGCGCATCTGCTGGCGCGCGCCGGCCATTTGTTTTCAAATCGCGAGTGGCAGTCGGCGGCGGAGCGGTTGTTGCAGTGGACGCTCGGCCACAACACCTGCAACCGTTCATTGTTTGTCGGCATCGGCTATCGTCAGCCGATCGGCTACTCGTTCCGCATCACGCAGTTGCCCGAGGCGCTGGTCAGCGGTTTCATTGGACGTCCCGATGACACGCCCTACCTGGAGGAATTCTGCGCCATCGAATGGAACACCCTCGAATATTGGGGCGTGCCATATCAGCATGCCGTCTGCGCGCTGGCATTTCTCGAGCGCGGCGAGGCCGTCGGATCATAGGCAACCGTTCCGCTTCCGAAACCCAAGGCGCAGGTAGTAGACCACATTGACGGAAATCCGCGTAGGTTTAGGGGACGTATCTTCACATTGCAGACCGGACGCTTATTTGATTTGTATTGCCCATCCATTTGTGCCACATTGTGAATGAAAAGACGGTTGGGTGGGGGATAGCATTACAGGAGTCATCTATGACGATAAAATCATTATTCCTTGCGGTCATCGCAACGAGTCTGTTTAGCGGCCTGCCGATCATGGCGGCCACGCTGTCC
>JAHIMN010000297.1 GCA_018896395.1 Verrucomicrobiota bacterium
ATCCTCGGCAATCATACCGACTATAACGAAGGGTTTGTTCTTTCCGCCGCTATTGACTTGGGTGTTGGCCTGGCGCTGAGTTCTGCGGGGAGCGCGTCGTGCACGATGCAGGCGCTGGATATTCCAGAAGAGATTTGCTTCGACCTGCCGGTTACCGCGCCCGTAAAGCGACCGCTATGGGTAAATTATGTGCGCGGCGTGGTAAATAAACTTGGCGCCCTCGGCCGAATCGAACCGGGCTTCCAGGCCACGTTCGCGGGCGATATTCCCATGGGCGCGGGCCTTTCCAGCTCCGCCGCCCTGGAAATTGCCGCGGCCTTGGCACTCTCGCGGCTCTACAAGATTTCGGCGGCGCCCCTGGAATTGGCCAAAATCGGGCAGGCGGCCGAAAACGACTTTACGGGCGCGCACTGCGGGTTGCTGGACCAGATTTCCAGCCTGTACGGCGAACCGGAAGCCTTGGTCTTCACGGATTTCAGGTCGCTGAAGGTCGAGGCCGTTCCGCTGACGGCGGACATCTGCTTCCTGTTGGCTGACACACGCGTCAAGCACTGCCTGGCAGGCTCCGCGAAAGCGCTACCCAGGCTTCGCCGGAGGCTACGCCGAGGCAAGCGCCCAGGCGAGGTGGCATCAGCCTACAACGAACGCCGGGCGCAATGCGAACGCGCATCCGCTTTTTTCGCTTCCGTGCTCGATCATCCGGTCACGGCCCTGCGCGATGTTTCTAGGGATGAATGGAATGCGTTTGCCGCCCGCCTGGATCCCATCACGGCACGGCGCGCGGCGCATGTGATTGAGGAAAATGCGCGCGTACTGGAAGCCAACCGGTTCTTACGCTCGGGCAATGTGCGGGCGTTTGGTGAACTGATGTTTCAATCCCACAACAGCTCGCAGACGAATTTCGAGAACTCGTGCCCGGAACTGGATTTTATCGTGGCGCAGGCCCGGATGTTGCCGCGGGTCCTGGGCGCGCGCCTCTCCGGCGGCGGCTTCGGCGGGAGCGTGGTGCTGATGCTTCACCCCTGCGACGCGGATCAAGTCGGCCAAACCCTCGCGTCCGCTTATGTGCATAAGTTCGGACACACCTGCGCAACACGCGTGATCCGGCCCGCGGCCGGGGCACGCGTGCTCTAACCCCGGAGGATTAATTCGCCACGGGCAGGTTGGTCTCCGACGCGCGGCTGCCGCGCGACTTGTTGACCCCTGTGGCATCAAACTCGTCTTTTGCGACCGTGTTGTCCTTGTTGGCATCCATGGCCGTAAAGCGCTTATTGGCGCCCGCCGCAAATTCTTCGGGCGTCAGTTTGCCGTCGCCATTGGCGTCCAGTTGCCGAAAAATGACAATGCGGTAAACCACAAATTCCGGAACCGTCACGAAGCCATCGTCATTGGTATCCATGGTTTCAAACAGCGTTGGCTTGTCGGTCTTGGCCGGCTTGGCTTCCTTATCGGCCTTGGCGTCCGGGCCGCAAAAGAAGGCTACGTATTCCTTCGTCACGACCACGCCGTCACTGTTGGCATCCATATCCTTGAACCGGCCCTGCTGATCCTTCGCAAACTCATCCGTTGTCAACTTACCGTCGCCGTTGGCGTCAATCTCCTTGAACCAGGCGTCCCGGCGCGCCTGGAACTCGGCCGCCGCGATATTGCCGTCGCCGTTGGTGTCCATTTTTTGGGATACGGCCGGTTGCCTGGCTGGGACCAAGGTTGGGGTTGCGCCGGTGTCTTCGGCCAGACTGTTTGTTGCCAGCGTCATGACTACCGCGCCCGCCATCCAGATAATTATCCGTGTGTATTTCATGTTCGCATTCCTTTTGTTGGTATGGTTCATTTCTTTATCACAAGGCGGTTGCACCTGTCGAGCTTTCTTTCGGCAGATAGTGTAATGGGTTAGTGGTTCAGGTAAACTAAGCAGTTGACGCCGATCTTCGGCTTGATACCATGAGGGCCAGTTTTGCAAGCAGACAGCGAAGTCATTTCTTCAAGGCGCGATAGCCAAGCGGTTAGGCACGGGTCTGCAAAACCTGTTAGACCGGTTCAACTCCGGTTCGCGCCTCCACCTTGAACCTCCGTCGTTACTGGATGAACCCTGATTTTATTGGCTTATTCTCAAATGGCAGGAAAAGGCCGGAAAGTGCCTTAAAGATGCCGGTCGAGTGCAACTAAAGTGCAACCAAGATTTTTGCGGCCTTTAAACCTGTGCCTTACCGGACCGGCAAAGTGCAACCAAAACCGGCCAGGATACACTTGCAAGGCCAAGAAAAGACGATCCATTGGCCAGGGATTCCAGTATGGGTCGGGGTGCGATAGGCGGCGGGAACGGCAATCCTGACGGCGGAAATGCAGATTCTCATCGAACGCGGACAGTCATTCTCATCCAAAATGAACAGCCGGTATGGACAGGCAGCTGCCTTCCGTTTCTAATCGCCGCCCTGGCGTGAAACGATGCGGAGGGATCGGCGACGGATGCAAACAAGGCATGGTTACGGAAGCTGACAGCGGCACTGTGACGCGCACACTCCGTAGGTCAACCCTGAACCCCGAACTATGCTAAACCGGCTTATTTGCTATTTTTTTATGCGTCTTATAATAATCAAAGAGCTTTTTGATAAGCTCGTGTCTGAAATTTATCTGGTACTTCTCGCCCGGGGCATTACTTAAAAAAGACTGAAGTTTGTAAATATTGGGATTGGTCCTATTCATTCCTTTGTCGGCTTCATTTGTGTCACATGTTTCCGTCTGTCCTCACCGTCGCCAGCATTGATTGATCATCAATACCGACTTGGACAAACATCGGAACCGAACCTGCTGCCCCGAATCTGACTCTTTGCCGAGCCAGTTCCAGGACCTATATCAGAGGCCGACGAGCAATCGGCAATATACGGCAACCCATGTAAACGATCACCGTATTTTTTACACCCTGTTTCGGCAGTCCGGACAACAAGAAAGAATACGCAAACGCATGGCCTTGTCGTTACACATTCCAGACGTAATTCCCAGTTTCACCAATATACTGTGATCTGTGGGATCCCAATTTTTCAATTGTTCCAGCTTCCGTTCTGCACTATCTTGGCGCTTAACCATATGGGTTGCCTTCGTTTGGATTGGTTGTTCTTCTACAGATCCAATCCTACAGGGAGTTCCCGATGGTTTTTTAATCTTTTTTATCATTCTCGTGCAATATTCATCATCAGGTATGAAGACATCTACATTCATTCGCCTTGCTACCGCCCTGCTGGCGATGGTGGCTGCGTATATTCTGGGCCACTGGTTCTTTTTCGATTTGCCTTTCACGACGGACGAGAACAGTTACGTGTTCCAAGCGCACAATTTTCTGGAGGGGCATGTGGCCAGACGTATGCCACCTGTACCGTGGGCATTTTTCCATCCCATGATCATCTGCGATGAACAAGTCGGCTGGTTGTCACGCTACCCGCCGGCTCATTCTCTCTGGCTGGCGCCAGGTGTCCTGATAGGCAACGCGAGGCTGATGAGCGCTCTGGCGGCCGGATTGAGCGTTTGGCTGATAACCGGCTGCGCCCTGCTGCTCAATATTCCGGCATTGCTGATATCCCTGTTGTTGCTGGTTTCGCCGTACTTCCTGTTTGTACATGGATCCCTGCTCAGTAAT
>JAHIMN010000298.1 GCA_018896395.1 Verrucomicrobiota bacterium
ACTACGCGGGCATACGGTCAATTCCCGCGACCGGTCTTTCACCGGCAAGACACGCAGCATTTATGGGCTGCGGGCGAACCACGCGAAAGGAACGCGAAAAAAACTTTCCTGATTAGCCGCAAAAGGGGCACAAGCACAAATAAAAAATATTTATTTCAGTCCAATCCTTTCCTATTCGCGTTTCTTTCGCGTGGTTCGCGGGTAAAATTCCGCCTTCTTCTTCTCAATTCATCCCTATTCGTTTCGACTCTCTGAGAGGTCGAGATTCTGGGGTGATATTTATACACGCATAAATAAGGGCTGGACATTTGTCCGGAATAGGTTATAAACAGCAACTTTCACCCTCCTACGCCAGGATGCCCCGTGGCTGACCGCGAGGAGCTTCACGTTAACAGGGGAGCAAACCTATGCCGAAAATGAAGACCAAGAAAGCGTTACGTAAGCGGTTCCGCAAAACTGCCACCGGTAAAATAATCCATCTGGGCGCCGGACACGGTCACTTAATGACCACCAAGTCGCGCAAGCGCAAACGCAATGCCCGTAATAAGCGCGCATTGGGTTCAATGGAACAGAAACGTATTGGACATCTGTTTTAACGTATAGGAATTTTAAAGTTGGTAGGAGGGGCGCTACGCGCCGCGACCGTCGCCGCACATAGTGTGCCTCCCACATGAAATAGATGCCGAAGGCCTATGCCCGCAACTGAAGGGGAGAACGCGTCATGCCAAGAGCCACTAATGCGCCGGCCTCGCGCCGTCGTAGAAAACGCCGCCTGGAGCAGGCCAAAGGATTTTACGGGTCGCGCAGCAAATTGTTCCGTCAGGCCACGGAAGCCGTGGACCGGGCCATGCGTCTGGCCACCATCCACCGCAAACTTAAAAAACGCGACTACCGCAGTCTGTGGATTGCGCGCTTGTCGGCCGCCTGCCGCCTGAACGGCATCACGTACAGCCGCTTTATCGAGGGCTTGACCAAGGCCCGCGTCGAGCTCAACCGGAAAATGCTTTCCGAAATCGCCATCCACGATCCGGAAGGCTTTGTCAAAATTGTGGGCGAAGCCCAATCCGCCCGGGCGTGAGGTTTTTCCCGCTCACTGCGCCAGCATGGCCTTCAGCGCGCGGTAATCCGTCTTCCCGGTTCCCAGCGTCGGAATGGTTTCCACCACGCGCACGGCGCGTATATTGTGCAAAGAGGAAAGACCTGCCTTGCGGATTGCCTGGTTGGCCGCTTCGCGGGCAATGGGCTGCATGGTAAACAAAACCAGCTCGGGCGCCGTCTCGGAGGGTGTTGCCTCCACGGCCAGTATGGAGTCTTCCGCGGTAGCATCGGCAAAATGCCGAGTCAGGACTTCCTCGATGGCCGGCAAGGATATCATTTCGCCGCCGAGCTTGACGAACCGTTTGAGTCGGCCTGCAAACGTCAGCACACCATCGGCATCTTCCGAGACCAGGTCGCCGGTACGATACCAGGGCTCCCCTTCCAGTTCAACAAACGGCGAGGGGCCTTCATAATTCAAATAGCCGCCGAAAATCGAGGGCCCGCGCAAAAGCAGCATGCCAGTTTGACCGGCCGTCACCCGCCGGCCGGTTTCGGGATGCACGATGGCATGGCTCAAGGAAGGCAGTACGTTTCCAATGGTCCCGGGCGCGTGTCCGTCGTTAATCGAAACGACCGGTGAACATTCCGTAATACCGTAGCCTTCCCATATAATTGCCCCGGGTGCTTTTTGTGCCAGGGCCGCATGCACGGCGGCAGGGCATTTTTCGGCGCCGGAAATAACGATGCGCAACGTCGCCAGCGCATTCCCGCTTGCCGCGTGCAGAATGCCGTTCAGAAACGTGGGCGTGCCCGCGAGCACGGTGACCTGATAGGCTTTGACCAAGCCTGCCAGCAGGCCGCCTTCCGTGGGCGCCGGATGATAAACCATGGGAATACCGGCGCACAGGGGGAAGGCCATAGTCACATTGATTCCGAACGAATGAAACGGCGGCAGGATGCCCAGGAACCGGTCGCTCGCGAGGAAACGGATCACGCTTAGACAGTCGCGCATGTTGATCAGCAGGTTGGCATGCGTCAGCGGTACGGCCTTGGGCAGACTTTCCGACCCGCTGGTGAATAACACGACGGCCGTTTCCGGCACGCGGACCGTATCGAGCGTGGCCCAGCTCGTCCGGCTCCGGAACGCGGCCGCCAGCTTGCGCCGCCGGGAAAAAGTCTTGCGCCAGGATTCCAAGTAAAGGAATCTATCTTCGATGGCGCCGAATTCATTGCCCTGCATTTCCAGCTTCTGTACCAGGGCGCGGGCGGTCAGAATATGGCGCATGTCCAGTAATTGTAAGGCGTGGACGAGCGTGCGCACGCCCAGCGTCCAGTTGATCATCACCGGTATCTTGCCGGCAAACAGCGCGGCGAAATACAGGATGGCGGCCCCCGCGGAAGCCGGCAACATGATTCCGACATAACACCCTTCGAGCCGTTCGATTTCGGGTTTCAAGACGAGGATGGCGGCAATCATGTCCCGATAGGTTTTAACACCGGAGGATTGATCGGCAACGGCAACCCGGTTCGGTCCGCGCCGGGCCTGGGCCAGAAATACCTCCGTCAGCGTGCGGCCTTCGGGGAGCATGACCGGCACGCGGCGCGCATCGAACCAGCCGGCCGGTACGCTCTTCAGGTCCAGTGGCCCGGCCGCTACTAGTTGACCGCATGCGGCGCACAGGACATCAGCCACAGTGACCATGCTATCCTCGCCGGCCGGGAATCCGAACTCCCGCTCCACCCAGAGCGCCAATTCCACGCGCGCCAAACTATCCAGACCGATGTCGCCGGCCAGGGTTTCCTCGGGAGCCAAGCTTTGTTTTCCAGAAAGATCCCGGAGGTGCTTCAACACGATCTCAGTCGTGGCCGGAGGAATTGATTCGCCGGCCGCTTCGACAGCCAAGGACACCGGTTCCGGCATCGGACGCGCTCCGCCCCGTTCCCAGATTGTGTAGGGTACGTAGGTATTCGGCCGTACCTCCCGGTTGTAAAAAGCTTCCAGGTAACGGTTGAGCATGCCGCGATCCACGCCGCGGGGCAGGTCGGCAGGCTCGATCAGTTCGATTGAAACGGGGCGGCGCGGTCCGAAGAAAATACCGTTGGCCAAGAGGCCCAAGCATCCCTGCCAAAGGGCGCGCCCGACGCGCGGCGGACGGCCGTAATGCGCGAAGCTGAACCGACTGCCCCACAACCCCTGCGTGCGGATCAGGACTACGCGCAGTTCGGGTATCTGGCGCAACATGAACTCCACAGCGCTATTGCCGCACAAGTCCTCCCGGCCTTTTCGATAAATATGTCCGGCAGGATATAGCAGAAGATTCTCGCCCCGCTTCAGGCCGGCCACGCAATCCGCCAGCACGCGTTCCACGTCGGCCCGGCAGGCTTCGCCATATTTGAGAGGGTCTGGGATTGCGCGCGCGCCGAGGAGCGGGATAGCCCATCGCAAGATTGGCAGGTCTATCGGGTCCTTGCCCGCGAGCATGCGCAGCCGGAAATGCCGGGACAGTTCCGACCAGACGATGAAGGGATCGATCAGGGCAGGATGGTTCGGCAAAAACAAAATACCGCCGCGCCCTTTGGCTGCAATCTGCTTTATACCATCCACCCGGATCCAGTACCGCAGGCGCAACAGGCCGCGTACCAGGGCGCTGACGATGCGTATGATCATTTTACTTCCTCCCGTTTATATTGCACGAACAACCAAAAAACTATTGCCAGCGACAGCACCCCCGCCAGGCCAAAGCTGGTCGTCGGCTGCCACAACGCATTGAGCAGGTTGGCCAGGAAGCCGGAAAGCAGGATGCCGCTGAACGAGAGAAAGTTTGTGGCCGCCAGCACGGCGCCCTTGCGGTCCGGCGCGGCGCGCACCTGGATAAAACTCGACATGGGAATCAGGAATACGCCGCCGGCCAGACCGATGCCGGCCATGAGGAGAAACAGGGTCGTGTGCTGCAGGAAAGCGGGAAGCACGGGCACAGTGGCCATCATCACCATCAGCAGCGAAAAAATGACGCCTGCGGAGATCACAGATCGATACCAGCGCGGATTCGTGGCCAGGCGGCTTCCCAGCACACCGCCCACCGCCATGCCGATGAGTATAGCCACGATTAGGGCGCTGGTGACGGTATTACCCAGCTGGAACTGCAGGAGCCCTAACGGGTTAATCAGTAGAATCTGCAGTGACCCGATGGACCAGAAAAAAACACTGGCGCCGACCGTGATGGCCAGCAGAGGGTCCGCGCGTATTGCGAGGAGTTGCCGGATAGTGTCGGCGGGGCCAGTCCAGGGGAATTTGGCCTGCGGCGCCGCTGCGGGCCGCCGGACCACACCAAAGCACACGAGCAAACCTGCTATGGACACGGCCATCACAATGGCAGCCACGATTAAACGCCCGCACTCCAGGCCGAACCAGCCGATGCCCGTGTGGTCCAGGGCAAACCCCGCGGCGGCCGTGCCGATGAGGATTGCCAAAGTCACAAAGATACGCATCGTGGCATTGGCCTTGGGCACATAACCGGCCGGATAGAGTTCAGGAATCGAACCGTTAAGCGCCGGGCTGAACAAGGCGGACTGGGCGGCCATCAGGCCCAGCATCGTGAAAATCAAACACCAGTTCCCTGTGCAGATGCCGACGGCGCCAACCAGCATGACAATGAGTTCCAGCCACTTGGCGCCGATCATGACAGTGCGCTTGGGAAAGTGATCCGCCAGCCAGCCCGCCGGCGCCGCGAAGAGAATGAACGGCAGAGAATAAATGGCCAGTGCGTAGCCCTGCATATCCGGCCAACCCGCGCCCACCGCCAGGAGTAGAACCACCTGCCTGTAAAAATTATCGTTGAACACACCCAGAAAGAACGTTGCCACCATGGCGACAAACTTTCCCCGCGCCCTGATAATGGCTTCGTCAAATAATCCTTCCGTCATATAGCTCCAGCTATGATACCAATCGTTATCGAAGCAAATCATAATATCCGCGGTAACCCCCTTACGCGGGTATTTGCCGAAATGGCGCGACACAAGGTCGCGCCCTACGACGGCAACAGTAGGGCCTCAGCTTGCTGAGGCCATTATTTACCGCCCACGTAACTGGCATTAATATCCGCGATGGATTTTTTATCGCCCAGGATATGCGCCGGCGAGATCGGCCACGACGGTTTTCAATCCTTCGACCACTAACGTCAGCCGGTCATAGTTGAGTTTCTCCGGCGTGTCGCCCGGCGTATGATACCAGCGATACCGGAACAGCGCGGTGTCCGTCACCATGATGGCCGGATAACCTTCACGCCAGAAGGACCAGTGATCCGACCAGCCGATGCCAGTAATCCAGGCGGGCAGTGCGGCGGCTTCCGAAGGACACAACGCCGCCCGGCGAAAGCTTTGCGCAACGCTCCGCAATAGAGAACGCGAAGGAAGATTGCCGATGAACCCCGCGAAATTGCCGGTGGTCGGATAAAACAGGTTGAAAAGTGGGAGCGGATAACGCTGACTTCCCTTTTCATCGCAATAATAACCCAGAGTTTCCAGACTGAGCATGGCAACTATGTTTTCATTCCGGGCGCGGCATTGGCGGGCGTATACCAGACTGCCCATGTTCCGGGTCCAGAAAAACGGCGGTTCTTCGTTGACGAACGCCACAAAACGGAGTGTCCGGTCAGATTTGATGCCGGCGAACGCGCGGGCCAAGGCCAGCATGGCGGCCACGCCGCTGGCGTTATCATTGGCGCCAGGGCTCTGTTCCACCGAGTCGTAATGGGCGCCGATCACGACAATATCTTCGGGATGGACCGTGCCGCGGAGTTCGACTTCGAGATTGTAACAGGGGCGGCCTTTCAGCCAATCAACTTCATAGCCCTGGCGCCGTACCTGGTAGCCCGCTTTGGACAGCGCGCCCTCGATATAGTCGGCTGCCGCACAGAGAGCGTTGTATCGGGAGATGACATTTCGATCGCCGATCACTCCAGCCAGCGTCCAGACATCCGCTTTCAGCGCCTCGCCGAGCAGGCGCTGGTCGGCGGTCAGCGGCGGAATAAAAGCCATCGGATGCATGTCCGGCATGCGTATTATTATAAAACCGGCGACGCATAACGCAACCGGCAAACAACCCAGAAGCAGAGCTGTCAATCCGGAGAACCAAGTTTTTGCGGACAGTTCGGGCCGGCGGAGTCGCAGCAGGTAAAAAAGCGACCTTGGGATGGCCATGAGGGATAATACCCCCCATGCCGTGCCGAAAGCAAACGCCAAACAGGAAAGTCCGATCCGGAGATGGCTGATAGGGCCGGTCGATCGAAACGGCAGCACAACCAGCAGAACCGTGGCGATAACGGCCATCCCAAAGACGATCGTCAGCGTAATGCAAACCCGGCTCATTGTAACCGATCGTTTGGACAGTTGATGTAGTATCATGGATCTTTCCTTTCCCCGCGTGAGCACTATGAGCGAATCTCATCTTGCGACAACATACCATGCCTGGATATCCAGGGCCCAGTGATTCCAGAAGCCCTGCTTGAACACGGCTTTGGCCTTTGTGATGTTGATTCTCTGGAGGAACAGCGGGCCATCCACGACCAGGGTATGAAACTTGCCGTGTTCCCCGCAGGGGCAGATGTGCTTTTGAATGAGTTTCCGGACGATCGGCAGTCCCATCAGATCGGCCTGCAAGGCCAGCAAACGCCCGTCAATGCCATGGAAGCAACAGCGACCGGATTCCCTTCGACACAAAATTCAGAAGGCCGGCCAGCTTGTGACCTTGTTGTTTGGCTTTGTAGCAGGCGAAAACAGGAGTCCTTGCCGCCGCTCCAGGAACCGATGACTTTTATGTTAGATATTCAGGTCAGAGCTTAACTTCCTGTCCGGCCTTTGCGGATTTATAAACGCCGTCCATCAGGCGCATCACGGTCAGGCCTTCGGCTGCGGTCGCCGCCGGGGGACATTCCCCGCGGCAGGCCGCCAGGAACTTGGCGGCCTGCACGTGAAACTGGTTGCTGTCAGCGCTGAACTGCGGGGTAATATCCGCCAGGCGCCCCTCGTATTCGGTCAGGATTTTAAGCGGCTTGCCGTCCATGGCCCGGACGCCGCCTTTATCGCCCATCAGTTCAATATATGAGGATTCTTCGGAATTGGCCGCCCAGGCGATTTCAAAGCTAAGCGTGGCCTTCCGTCCGAAACGCACCAGGCCGACGGCATAATCCTCTACATCGCAAACGCCGGCGTAATTCGGCGGACCGGCCCACATGCCGACATATTTATAAGCCCGCATGTTGGCGCCGAATTTGGCATAGGTCATGGCGCTGACGCGGGTGGGATGCCACTGGCCGCTCAAGTACATGCACAGGTCAAACCAGTGCACGCCGATATCAATCAGCGGCCCGCCGCCGGAAACGGCTTTGGTGGTGAACCAGCCGCCCAGCCCCGGAATGCCCCGCCGCCGGATCATCACAGCGCGCATATGGTAGATGTCGCCCAACCGGCCGGATTGGACTTCCTCACGGATCAGTTGCGCTTCCGGCTTCTGGCGCCAGACCATCCCAATCTGAACAACCTTGCGCGCTTTCTTCTGGGCGGCGACAATGTCAGCGGCCTGGCCGGCATGCATGGCCATCGGCTTCTCGAGCAGAATATGTTTGCCGGCGCGCAGGGCGGCCACGGCCACTTCGCGATGCAGATGATTGCCGACGCAGATGCTGACCGCCGCCACGTCCGTTTTCAAGAGATCCCGATAATCCGTGAAACGGGCCTTGACCTGATGTTTTTCATTCAACGCTGCCAGGCGGCCGGCGTCCACGTCGCACAGGGCCGTCAACTCGGCATCGGGACAATGCGCGTAGGCGTCGGCATGAACTTTACCGATCGCTCCCAGTCCGACAATACCCACTTTGACTTTTTGTTTCATGTTGTGAATTTCCGCTATGTGATGTTCTCCGGCTGACGCCCGGCGGTTATCGCAGGGTCTTAAGAAAGCCGGCAATCCGTTTAACGACCGCAACTTCGTTGTCGTCTTTGCCTTCATACTCGATGGAAAGAAACCCGCGGAAGCCGGCATGCTGAAGCAGGCCGTGGATGCGTTGCCAGTCAAACTCGCTGTCGCTCCCGTCCGGTTTCACGTTGAAAAACTTGGCATGCACGATGGCCGCCTGCGGCGCACAGCGTTCGATGGACGCATACGTTTCCGGGCCAACCTGGCTGGTCGGCGGAAAATTGCCGGTATCCATGGTCAGCTTCAGCCACGGGCTGTGCACCACGCCCATCAAGGCCAGCAGTTGGTCGGCGGTCGTGCCGCCATGATTTTCCATGGCCATCACAATGCCATGCGCCGCTCCGAGGGCCGCCACCTCAGCCACGGCCTGTTTAACCTTTTGAAACAGAACCGATCCGCCGGCCGTGAGTTCCGCGCCACTGCCGCAGAAAAACCGCACCCGTGGAGCGCCCAGAAATGCGGCCACCTCAACCCATTTGCGAATGGCTTCGATTTCCTTCTGCCGCTGGGCATCGTCCGACACCGTCAAATGACCGTCGGCGGACACCATGGCAACGGTTAAATAAAGGTCCGCGCACAGTTTTTTAAGTTCCACGAGATACGCGCGATCCGTCCCGGGAAAATGATTCCCGAGCAATTCCACGCCATCCAAACCCAGCGCGGCGCATTCCCGCACCCAGGCCATCAGATCCATTTTCTTGGCCGCGATGGTGCGATGATAACTCCACGAACTACAGGACGTATTCATATTTCTCTCCGTTAAGGGGCGGTTTTTCCGCCGTTAATGAACGGACGCGTTTAGACCGGCTTCCCGTTGTGCCGCCTTTTCAAAAAGGGCAATGGTGCTAACCGTTGCAGGCGTAATATAGGCGTCCGCTTCCATTTGTCAACCCCGCAGGATTCTTCCATAATGAACCTGTGAAGAATTGAAGCAAGACGGTTCAAGCTTGTCACTGATCCTGTCAATATGGTAAAGGATTAGCTTCGTTCTTCGCTAAAGAGTTGTTGGCTATGACATTTTGATGAGGTTTACTTATGGCTGGCATTTTTAAGGCATACGATATCCGGGGCGTAGTTGGCAAGGATCTGGACGAGGACCTGGCATGCAAGATCGGCCGCGCGTTTGTGAGTTTTCTTAACTGCCGGCGCGTGGTAGTGGGGCAGGACATGCGGTCGAGCTCGGCAACCATGTTCCAGGCGCTGGCCCGCGGGTTGACCCGGCAGGGCGCCGACGTGATCCGGGTGGGCGTCTGCTCCACGCCGATGTCCTATTACGCCAACGGCAAGCTGGGCGCCGATGCCAGCATCATGATCACGGCCTCGCACAATCCCGGCGAGTGGAATGGGTTCAAACTATGCCGTGAGCAGGCGATTCCGATCAGCGGCGCAACCGGTATTCAGGAAATCGAGCGGCGTGTAATGCAGTCTGATTTTACGCCGTCGCCGGCGGCCCCCGGCACGATTTCGAGCTACGATATCCTGCCGGAATACGTGGAGCACGTGAAGCAACTGGCGGCCCTCCAGCGCCCCGTCACGATTGCCGCCGATTGTGCCAACGCCATGGGCTGTGTCGAGGTCAAAGCCCTGGCAGACCTAATGCGGGTGGATGCCATGTATGACACCCTGGACGGCACGTTTCCGCACCACGAAGCCAATCCGCTCAAGACTGAGACGCTGACCGATCTCCAACAGAAAGTGCGGGCGGGAGACTATGATTTCGGCGCCGCCTTCGACGGCGACGCCGACCGCGTGGGCTTCGTGGACGAGACGGGCGCCATCGTGCCCATGGACATGATCACGCTCCTGATTGCGCAAAGCATTTTGAAAAAACAGAAAGGCATAATCCTTTACGACCTGCGCAGTAGTTGGACCGTCCGGGAAGTGATCCTGGAAAACGGCGGCACACCGCAAATGTGCCGGGTGGGACATGCCTTCATCAAACAGCAAATGCGTGCGGCGCATGCGCTTTTTGCGGGCGAACTCTCCGGGCATTACTATTTCCAGGAGAACTATTTCACCGAGAGCTCCGCCATGGCGGTGCTCTATATCGCCAACCTGCTGAGCCAGTCGCGGGAGCCGCTCTCTGCGATGATTAAGCCCTTTCATCGCTATTTCAAGAGCTCGGAGATTAACTCGGAGGTCAAGGACCCGCCGGCGGTCCTCGCGCGGTTGCGCGAAAAGTTCTGCGATGGTCGTCAGTTTGAACTCGACGGGCTCAGCGTGGAATTGGCCGACTGGTGGTTTAACGTCCGCTGTTCCAACACCGAGCCGCTGGTTCGTCTGAACCTGGAAGCCAAAACCCAGGCGCAGTTGGATCAGCACACGCAGGAGCTTTTGGCCCTCATCCGCGCCCCATGAACCCTGCGCTAATCAAAACCATCCGCCGCCAGCACACCGAACGCTTTGGCCAGCCGCCCGCCGTCGTGGCCTATGCGCCCGGTC
>JAHIMN010000299.1 GCA_018896395.1 Verrucomicrobiota bacterium
ACGGTGGAAGAGGCCCTGCAAATTGGGGCCGATGGCGTTTCCATCCAGGTTAACCTCGGTGCGCCGACGGACGACGTTATGCTCGACCATTTTGGCCAGATCAGCCGCAAGTGCATGCAGTGGGGCATGCCCTTGATGGCCATGATGTACACGCGCGGCGAAAAGATCAAGAGCGAGTATGACGTGGCGTACGTCAAGCACGCGGCGCGGGTTGGCGCGGAACTGGGCGCCGATATCGTGAAGGTAAATTACACCGGCAGTCCGCAATCCTTCGAGCAGGTCACGAGTGGCTGCCCGGTGCCCGTCGTGATTGCCGGGGGCGAGAAGCTGGAGTCGGATGAGGATATCCTTGACATGGTGGAAGGCGCCATCAAGGCCGGCGCCGCCGGCGTCTCCATCGGCCGCAACGTCTTTCAGCACGCCAATCCCATCCGGATGATCGCCGCGATTTCCATGGTGGTCAATGATAATGTCACCGCGCGCGTGGCGGTCCGTGCGTTGAAGGGGAAACAATGAAACAGGTGTGGGTGCAGATTCAGCCTTGGGATAAACACCTCGCGGTCGCCGCCATTGAAAGCGGGGCGGATGCGGTTGTGGTTGACCCCGGCGTGACGTCGAAGGTCCAGGAACTGGGCCGTATGCCAACCGTGGCCGAGGATGGCGCGATGGTCCTGGGCCGCGATGTGCGGCGCCTGGACATCGCCTCCAAAAGTGATGAGCAGAAAGCGGCCGCGGTTCCGCGCGATGTCATGTTGTGGCTCCGGCTCAAGGATTGGACGATTATCCCCCTGGAAAACCTGCTGGCCCAGCGCGGCGGACTGATGGCGGAAGTGCAGACGGTCGAACAGGCCCGCACCATGCTGGGTATCCTTGAAAAAGGCGTGGATGGCGTGGTGATGGCCGGTCGCGATCCGGCCGAGGTACGCAAGGTGGTCGGCCTGGTTCACGGACTCTCGCCACAGATTGAGCTCGTGACCGCCACCGTTACGCGCATCGAGCCCAGCGGTATGGGCGATCGCGTCTGCATAGATACCTGTTCGGCCATGACGATCGGGCAGGGGATGCTGGTCGGCAACACGAGCAGTGCCTTCTTCCTGGTGCACTCGGAAAGCCTCGAAAACCCCTATGTGGCCGCCCGTCCGTTTCGCGTGAACGCCAGCGCGGTGCATGCCTACCTCATGCGGCCCGGCAACAAAACCGCGTATTTATCGGATCTGCGCACGGGCGATGATGTGCTGGTGGTGGATAGCCGGGGCCATACCTGTGTTGCCCACATCGGGCGGTGCAAGGTGGAAGCGCGCCCAATGGTCCTCGTCTTTGCCGAAGCAAAAGGCCGCGAGCTTTCCATCTACCTGCAGAATGCCGAAACCATTAACCTGATCACTCCGGATGGAACGCCCGTGTCCGTCTCGCGGCTGAAACCGGGCGATCAGGTCCTGGTCCATCTGGAAGAGGGTGGCCGCCATTTTGGTATGAAGATTGAAGAAACGCTCTTGGAGCACTGAAGCAGGCTGAAGGCTGTAGACTGTAGGAAGAACATGACCACACCAGACGCATGATTCCACAGTCGACAGTCTACGGTCTATCTGCATCCTGCCGGCGTGCCGTCCTGAAAAAATCCTGCAAGATCAACCGGCATTCCTTTTCCAGCACGCCGCGCACGATTTCCCCGGCGTTCAATGTGCCTGCGTTCTGAGGATCGCTCGCCCCAAACACTACCTTGGGAATCCGGGCCAGGACAATGGCGCCCGCGCACATGGGGCAGGGCTCTTTCGTGACGTAGAGGACTGTGTCCGTGAGGCGCCAGTCGCCGATTGCGCTCGCGGCCTGGGTGATGGCGATCATTTCGGCGTGGGCGGTCGGGTCTTTCAGCAGTTCCACCTGGTTATATGCGCGGCCGATGACGGTCAGCGCGCGGACCACGATTGCGCCGACCGGCACCTCGCCGGCTTCGACCGCCAGGGCCGCCTGCTGAAGGGCTTGCCGCATGAAAAACTCATCTTGACGGAAATCCGGCATGGCCTTAATTTAGGGGGGCAGTAAGGTTGAAGGCAATCTTTATTTTTACAGGATGAAGGCCAACATGAAATCCACCGGCACATCGTTGAAGAGCGCGTTAGACCTGGCAATGGAACGCCTGCAAGAGCGCGATGGGGCGCGGGCCAAGCTGACCGATGCGCAGAAAGCCGCTTTGGCCGAGGTTGATCGCAAAACAAAGGCCAAGCTGGCGGAGCGGGAAATACTGGGTAGCGATTGGCTGGCCAAAGCGGGCGATGATCCGGAAAAAGTCGAGCCGATTAAGGCCGAACAACGCGCGGAAATCGAAAAAATCAAGGCCCGCGCGGAGCAAGAAAAAGAACACATTCGGAAAGGAGCGGCATCATGAACATTGGTTGGCCGGAAATCTTATTAATTTTGCTGGTTGTCCTGTTGTTGTTCGGCGCCAAACGCCTGCCGGATCTGGCGCGCTCGCTGGGCAAAAGCCTGCGCGAGTTTAAAAAGGGCCGCGAGGAAGGTGATGCACCCGATGAAAAGAAACCGCCCTCCGCACCCGCCGCTTGAGTCGGCTGGCGGCGGAACCTTCACTCCCGCGGGGTCGCGGAAAACGGTGGCGGGGCAAACGGTCTGGCAAGGTCTGGCGACCATGGGGTCTCTGGGGTTCACGCTGGTCGGTTGTACCTTTCTGGGGCTCGTTGCCGGCTACAACCTGGATCGCTGGCTGGGAAGTGGCCCATGGCTGACCGTTCTGTTGCTCCTTCTGGGCATTAGCGCCGGGTTCCTGAATATTTTTCTTACCGCCGCCCGCCTCCGAAATCCACCCCGCTGAAAATAGAAGCTGTTTGGGATTGACCTTGACCAGTGTGCGTCAAGCCGCTAAGTTTTATTCATTCAGTCGCGTCAGCTTTCAATGCCGATCAACGACGCCGGATTGAGAATAAAGCCGGTTGCCGACTATCAAAGGAAACGCACGGAATGAATGTCGTAGACATAGTGGCTGGTCTTGTAATCGGCGCCGTGCTGGGCATTATCAATGCGCTGGTGTTGCGCTCCGGCGTGCGCTTTGCCGTTAAATGCCCTCAGCGCGCCAGGGCGACGCTGGTCATTATAGCCAGTTACGCGATCCGTTACATTCTGATCGCCGTGGTCATCTATGTCATTTTGAAAAAAGGCAACATGACGGTGGCAATCACGACCCTGGGTGTATTGGTACTGTTTACGATTCTATGGGCGTTGATTCAGCGCGGTAGGAGTGCCGGCAGCTGTGGGTCCGGATCCTGAGCAGGTTGTACGACGGGTGGAATTATGGAAGCCATAGAAGGTCCAAACATTTTAGCCGCGCTCTGGAGCCATTGGTTCCCGGGGTTTCCGGTGCCGGCTGTATTGCTGACGGCCTGGCTGATCATGGGGTTCCTGATCGTTGTGGGGTTGCTCGTGGCGCGGCGTGTGTCGCTGGAACCCGGCCGTCTGCAAAACGTGCTGGAAACGGCCCTGGAATATGTCATGGGACTGAGCCGGCAAATTGCCGGACCGCAAGGACCGCGCTTTGTCCCCCTATTTGCCACGCTCTTTCTGTTTATTCTTTGCTCGAACCTGATCGGCCTGGTCCCGGGCTTCGTCTCGCCCACCACGAATCTGAACATTAACGCGGCCATGGCGCTGATCGTCGCGGGCACCGCCGAATTTATGAATATCCGCCAACGCGGCGTTGCGGGCTACTGCAAGCATTTTTGCGGGCCACCCTACTGGCTGGCGCCCATGTTCGTCATCATCCGGGGCATGGAAATGTTCACGCGCCCGCTGTCGTTGACCATGCGGCTCTTTGGCAACATGCTGGCCAAGGAAATCATGCTGGGCGTGCTGGTCTACCTGTTGACCTTGTTTTTCTTTGCGCACGGTATTGTTTTCAAGCTGTTGGCGATCGTGCCGTTCCTGCTGCGTCCGGGCATTCTGCTCCTGGGCGTGCTGGTCGGTTTTGTGCAGGCGCTGGTCTTCACAGCGCTGACCATGTCCTATATCGGCGGTGCTTTCGAAAAACATTAATTAAGGAGGAATGACGCCATGGATATCTTGACCGCTTCAGTAATTGTGGCCGGTTCTGTCATTGCGATCGCAACGATCGGCCCCGGCATCGCGCAGGGGATGGCCGTTAACGGCGCCATGCAGGGTATTTCGCGCCAGCCGGAGGCCGCCGGTACCATTGGCACGAACCTGATTATTGGGTTGGCTTTCATCGAGTCGCTGGCCATTTACGCCCTGGTCGTGGCCCTATTACTGCTCTTTGCCGATCCATTCACCACGGGCGCCAATGATAAGGCGGCAATGGAATCCAAGGTAAGCGTGCTGAAGCTCAAGATCGAGGAACTGCAGTTGCAGGGGCAACTGGACACCATGCAGAAAAGCACGCCTGCCGCCGCGGCGACCAAATAACAAGCCATGTTGACCATTGATTTGCCGATAATCGTTGCCCAGCTCATCACGTTCCTGATTGGGCTGTTCTTGCTGTGGCTGATAGCCTACAAGCCGCTGACGGCCATGTTCCAGGCTCGGATTGACAAAATCCGCGGCGACCTGAAGGCGGCCAGTGACGCCCGCCGGGACATGGAGTCCAAAAAAGAGGCCTACGCTGAGCAGATGGCTAAACTGGGGGATCAGACCCAGGAGCTGTTGCGCCAGGCCACCCAGGACGGCATCCGCGCGCGCAAAGAAATCATTCGCACCGCCCGGGAGCAGGGCGAGGCCCTTATCAAACGGGCTGAAGAAGTCATCACCCAGGCGAAGGCGAAGGCGATCAAGGAGTTGCGCCAGGAAGTGCTGGATATCTCCATGCGGGTGACGGAAAAAGTCGTAGGTCAGATGGCGGACCCGGCGCTCCAGCGGCGCATGGTAGACAAGGTGTTCGTCGAATTGGAGGCGAAGAAACAAGTGTGAGTGCTAACGAGTTGGCAAAACGATATGGCCAGGCGCTGTTGACGCTGGCCGAGGAGCGGTCCATTCAGCGTCAGGTCGCCGACGAGCTGAAGGCCCTGGTAGCTTTGATCGGACGTGAGAGGCTGCTCAAGGATTGTCTGGCTAATCCCACCCTCCCGGTGGCGGCCAAGCAGGCCATCCTCGACGAACTTATGGCGCCGGCATGTTGCTTGCTGACCCGGAATTTTGTCGGCCTGCTGGTCAGGAACCGACGCGAAGCCCTGCTGGCGGAGCTTGTGCAATTTCTGGAAGCCAAGCTTGACGAGGAAGAGGGACTGGTCGAAGTCCGAGTCGCAAGCGCCTTGCCCATGACAGATGCCGACCGGGCCGATTTCATGCGCCAAATATCGCAGTGGCTGAATAAAAAGGTGGAATTGGAAATAACGGTGGTCCCGGAACTCCTGGCCGGAATTACCATCCGTATTGCAGACCATTTGGTTGACGGTAGTTGCCGGGGCCAGTTGACGCGGATGCGCCAGGTTCTGATGGCCTGATTGCCTTAAACGTTGGGAACTGCTGCAAAAAACAAGAAAACATCAAGAATGGCCACGTTAATAAAATTCCAAATTCCAAGCTCCAAATTCCAGGGAAACGCAATCAATTAAAACAAAACGAAC
>JAHIMN010000033.1 GCA_018896395.1 Verrucomicrobiota bacterium
AGTTTGGCGCCGAAATCGGCGAACATGTCGCCGAAGACCGGCACAATAAACAGGATCATGGCCGTCGCAATGCCCAGGGCAATGCACAGCACGATCACAGGATAACTCATGGCCGACTTCACCTTGCGAATCAGCTTGGCCGCGTCTTCCAGAAAGCTGGCCAGCCGCGCCGCCGTCTCGCCCAACTGGCCGCCGGACTCACCCGCCTTAATCATATTAATATAGAGCGTGTCAAAGACCGTGGGATAATGGGTCAGGGCTTCTGAAAAGGAGGCCCCGGACTGCAGGTAATTTTTTAAGCCGAGTACGACCACCTTGAAATTCTTGTCGCTGGTCTGATCTTCCAGGGCATCCAGCGTCTGGATGAGCGGCATACCGGCCAGTAGCATGGCGGAAAGCTGGCGTGAAAAGGCCGGCAATTCCTTGTTCCGGATACTCTTGGCCCCCACGACGCGATCCCCACTGCTTTTCGGGCGGCGCGGTTCCGGCGGCGGCCGGGACGCCGACGGCGGCCGGGACGCCGGCGGCGGCTGGGACGGCGGCGTGGCCATCGCAGTGGGCGCAGACTTGGTTGATCCTGATCGAAAGACCGCCATTGGTAGCTCCTTAAATGGTTATTCTCCGCCGCCGGTCACGCTTAAAATCTGTTCCATGCTGGAAATGCCCTGCTTGACTTTCTCCAGTCCCACCATACGGAGTGTTATCATCCCGTGCTCGACGGCCTTTTTGGCGAGCTCGCCGGCGCTCACGTTTTTTAAAATCATCTGGCGGACAGTGTCATCCACCACCAGGACTTCCATCAAGGCGCCGCGCCCCCGGTACCCGGTATTCAGGCACTTCGGGCAACCGACCGACGTGAATAAGGTGGCGCCCTCAAAATATTTGGCGTCCAGGTTATACATCCGCAGATTTTCCAGAGAGAGTTCCGCCGGCTTCCTGCAAGCCGTGCAAAGCTTCTTATACAAGCGCTGGGCCTGCCCCATGATCAGCGATGACGCCAGCAGAAACGGCTCGATACTCATGTCCCGCAGACGGGTAACGGCGCCAGCCGCATCGTTGGTGTGCAGGGTGCTGAGTACCAGGTGGCCGGTGAGCGCGGCCTTCACGGCAATGGCCGCGGTTTCAAGGTCACGGATTTCGCCCACCATGACAATATCGGGGTCCTGGCGCAAAATGGAGCGCAGGGCCATGCCAAAGGTCAACCCCACTTTCTCATTGATCTGGACCTGATTGATCCCCGCCAACTGATATTCCACCGGGTCCTCCGTCGTCACGATGTTGACATCCGGCTTATTGAGGTCCAGCAGGCCGGAATACAGCGTCGTCGTTTTCCCGCAGCCGGTCGGCCCGGTGACCAGGATAATGCCGTGCGGCTGGCTGATCGCATAGCTAAACGCTTCGTAGGCCTTCGGATCCAGACCCAATGCCGACAGGCTGGGCGCCAGGTTGGTCTTATCCAGAATCCGCATGGCAACTTTTTCCCCGAAAATCATGGGCAACAGGTTCACGCGGACGTCCACTTCTTTGCCTAGCGCCTTGACCCGGAACCGGCCATCCTGGGGAATACGGCGTTCCGCAATGTTCATATTCGACATGATCTTGATTCGCGAAATAATCGCCGACTGCAGATTCTTGGGCGCGCTCGGTACCTCATAAAGATCGCCGTCTATGCGGTAGCGCAGGCGCAGAGTTTTTTCCATAGGCTGGATGTGAATATCACTGGCCCGCCGCCGCAACGCTTCAACAATAATGGAATTCACGATCCGGATGACCGGTGCGCTTTCCGTGCTGGCCAGCATCTCGTCAAGGCTGATTTCCTCCTGCTTCTCGTGGCCGACTTCCACTTCATCGTCATCGGTCACATTTTTTAAAATATCCTCCAGATCCGGCGAGGCCTGCTCATAATACTTCAGTAAAATATCCTTCACTTCCCTTTCGGAGGACACGACCGGCATCACCTTCATACCGGTCATCGTCTGGAACTCATCAACCGATCCGGCATTGAAGGGATCGCTCAAGGCAATGGTCAGGACCTTGCCGACCTTCGCCACGGGAATGGCCATGTAACGCTTGATGGTTTCCCGCGGGATCAACTCCAGTAACTGGCCGTCGGGCGCGAAATGAGCCAGCGATAGGGGCGCCATGCCCAGGTATTCAGCTATCGCCAGCGTCATGTGGGTGTCGGTGACCAGCTGTTTTTCAACCAAATATTCCTCCAACCGTTTTGCATCGGCCTGAACGGCCAGCAACGCCTCCTGCAGGACCGGCTTGCTGATCATGCCGCGCCGCAGGAGAATCGTGGCTATTTTTCCGCCCAAGGATTCCTGTTCCATCACAAGGTCCTCTCTCTATTCTCCGCCAGTCACGCTCAATATTTCTTCCAGACTCGAAATGCCTTCTTTGACTTTTTCTATTCCGACCATTTTCAATGTCATCATTCCGTTGGCAATCGCTTTTTCGGCAAGCTCCGTGGCGCTGGCATCTTGCAGAATCAATTGACGGATGGTATCATCCACCATCAAAATTTCCATTAAGGAATTCCGCCCCTTAAATCCGGTCTTGCCGCACTTGGGACACCCCGCGGGTTCAAAGAGCTGGACGCCTTTAAAACTCTTGGGGTCCAGATGGCTCTGCCGCAGATATTCGAGCGGAAGCTCGCGGGGCCGGCGGCACACCGGACACAGTTTTTTATACAGGCGCTGGGCCTGCGCCATGATCAGCGATGACGCCAGCATAAATGCCTCGATGCCCATGTCCCGTAGCCGCGTGATCGCTCCCGCCGCATCGTTGGTATGCAGGGTGCTCAGAACGAGTTGACCGGTCAGCGCGGCTTTCACGGCAATGGCCGCGGTTTCCTGGTCGCGGATTTCGCCCACCATGACAATATCGGGGTCCTGACGCACAATCGCGCGCAAGGCCAGGGAAAAGGTCAGTCCAACGTCCTCATCGATCTGGACCTGAGTGATCCCCGCCAGCTGATATTCCACCGGGTCCTCCGTCGTCATGATATTGACATCCGGCTTATTGAGATCCTGCAAGCAGGAATACAGGGTCGTCGTTTTCCCACTGCCGGTTGGCCCGGTGACCAGGATAATGCCGTGCGGCTGGCTGATCGCATAAATCAAGGACTCATGGGCTTTCGGATCCAAGCCTAAGGCCGCAAGACTGGGCGCCAGGTTGCTTTTATCCAGAATACGCATTACGATTTTTTCACCGTGAATCAGGGGCAGCAGACTCACGCGCACGTCCACTTCCCTGCCCAGGGCCTTGATATTGAACCGTCCATCCTGAGGAATACGGCGTTCCGCGATGTCCATGCCCGACATGATCTTGA
>JAHIMN010000300.1 GCA_018896395.1 Verrucomicrobiota bacterium
CGACTGCCCGTGCGCTCAGGCAATTTTTAAAGCTGTTGGGAGCAATGAGGATGCGCATGGGTTGCCTAACGCGGCCTTTGGCCGCACCCCAAGAAATTCCAAGTTCCAAAATCCAAATTCCAAGGAATAGTCAAATTCCAATAAAAACAAAATAAATTCCGGTTTATTTTAGCTTTGTTTGGCTTCGTTGATTGCATTTCCTTGGAATTTGAAACTTGGATTTTGGAATTTTGTCGGCGTAGTCGCTATTGATGTTTTTATGGCAATTCCCATCGGTCAAGACACTATCGCATGCGAGCCAACATGAACAGCCCGGCCGAGGCAAAAACCAGATTGGGTAGCCAGGCGCTAACCAAAGGCGTCAGTACCTGGTTCTTACCCAGCCACTGGCCGAATGTCATCAGGAAATAAAACGCGAAAAATGTCAGGAGCGCGATCATGACGCCGACCAACGCGCCTTTGCGCGCCGCGCGTATGCCGCAGGGGATTCCGAAGAGCGTTACGACCAGGCAGGTCCACGGCATGGCCAGGCGGACGTGCATGTCCACGGTGATGCGGGCATTTGTTTTTTCGGAAAGATTTTCGTGGTCGCGCATGAATTTCCAGAGGTCCCGGGATGAAAGAAAAATGGGGTCCTTAACTTCGTGCAAAAAATCATCGGGTGTTTCCGTCCAGTCGGTCATTTGCCGCTGGGGTTCGGTGACCACCGGCCCGACGGGGTTGTTGTAGAAATCATGTTTCTGGATCGTGACCTTGAACAGCCACCAGCGGCCGTCATAAAACTTGCCTTCCTCGGCGTGAATCATGTCGAGGTCGGACCCGTCCGGGCGCTGTTGGACGATTTTGATGCCTTGCATATCGTAGGTGGTCAAGTCGAATTTGCTGATGGCCCAGATGCGGTGTTGCTCCTCGTTGTTGATGGTTAAGTTCAGCGCGTAGCGGGTGGAGAGGTCATTGCCCTTTTTCTGTCGCTGGATGAACTGGTCGGCCCAGTAGCTGGACCAGGGCGCCACGGTTTCCTGGAGCCCCGTAATCAGCAGGCTGGAAAACAACCCCACCAGCAGGATAGGGATGGTCAGCCGCATCAGGCTGACTCCGCTGGCGCGCATGGCGGTCAGCTCATTGTTTTTGGATAGTTGCCAAAGACTGTAAAGCAGGCCCAGGAGCAGGGAGATGGGAAAGATAAAAACCAGCATGGCCGGCAAAATATAGAAATAATACCGCATGATCTGCAGGAACGATGTCCGGGCGTCAATGAAATCAGAGAGATGGTCGAACAGGTCGAATAAGACGAACAGCATGCAGAACGTGAGCAGGCAATATGCCGTCGGCACGAGAAAAGAGCGCAGGATATATTTATCAATCAGTTTCATCGGTCGGTCCATGCTGCAACTCAAAAATTAACCACGGATTACACGGATTTCACGGATAAAGATTCTTATTTTGTCTGCTGTCTAAAGCGGGATACCCGCAACCCAAATGCCAAGGAATATTAACCGCAAAGAACGCAGAGAACACAAAGTCAAAACAATATATTTATCTGGTTCCTTGATCCTTATTCTATGCGATCTTTGCGTTCTTTGCGGTGCATATCTTTCTTGTTTTTCTTAGCGGTTCCTGGTGTATCAGGCGCTAATAAAATCTGCAACCGCTGAACGGTGAACCGCTGAACCTTGAACCATGCCGAAAGATAGATTAAGGCGAACCCATCGGTTGTCAAGCGGGTTCGGGGCCCAAATCCGCACGCAGGGACGTGCGGATAATGGTTAATGTGTCATGTTTGATGGTTAATGAATCGAGCCCCACAGGGCTTTATCACAGGACCATGAGTCGGAGATCGGTAACGTAAGTTCAAGGGGACCTTGATGGATCGCAAACTATGGTCTTTTGCTCCAGGTTCAAGCTTGCTTTGTCCGGGCCGCATCAACCATTAACCATAAACCATCAACCATTCCCGATCTGCGCGCTTACGCGCGGATCGGGGGTGCAACTAAGCGCTTTTCACGGTCCATAGCGAGCGCAGTGCTTCACAGTTCAACGCTTTTTCGCGCAGGTCCTGGAGCGTGTAGGCATAGTGGTTGCTGGCTTCGAACCCGAGGCGCGAATCGCGGCTGGCGATCTGATGCAGGGTCACGGCCAGTTGCTGTTCCTCATCCAGGATCTCCAGCACCCGTGCGCGGGACGCGGCATCGGTTTTTGCCCGGTTGCGGACAAACGCGATTTGCAGGTAGGCGCTGCGGAAGTGGCAATAGGCCGCGGTAGCCACCCGTTCCAGGTCGTCAAACGCGGCGCGGTGGGGCTCATCCACGCGCGGCGCGTCCTTGCGCAGGATATCGAGTCCGTGTTTCCATCCCGCGCTCAGTTTTTCAAACTGTTGTTCAAACACATCCTCGGGATAAATAGAACACCAGCCCTTCAAGCAGTCATAGGGATCGCCGACCATGGTGGCCGTATACCCCGTGGGGTTGGCATAGAGCAGGTTCTTTGGGCCGACGTTTTGCGGCGCCACATACGCTACGCCGCAAGAAAACGGGAATTCCCGGAATGCCGCGCTGAAGGTGCGCCAAGCCGAGCGGATTGCATCTCCAGCGGCGCCGAAGCTCGCGGATGCCAATTGATCCGCGCTCTGCTGTAACAATTGCAGATTGCCGGCGGGATAGCCGCCCAGCGTCCAGCTCAGCATCAAACCCTTGACGCCTGCTTTAGCCAGCCGGTCCAGATGCTCCGCAACCAGATCCGGGACCGGCAGGTAGGGGAGCGCACTGCATTCCCAGGAATTGTTAACCTGCACCTTGGCCACCGTCTTAAGCCCGCGACGGTGCGCATGCTCCCACAGCGATAGCGAGCGCGGACTGGGTCCCGGGTTGGAAATTGAATAATCCACGATCGACCCTTTTACGCCGCCGACATTCGTCGGCAGGCCCCATTCGCTGACGCACATGAGCCAGACGTCTTTCGGCAGGAGGTCCACGGCCGCGTGCGCCCATTCCTCGCGCCAGGCCCAGTCCCATGCGATAACCGAGGCTTCGGGTTTGACGCTGTGCACGCCCTCGGCGATCAGGCGATTGACCTCCGCGATGGCTTCGGCCGGCTTACGACCCGCACAGCGCGGACAATTGGTATAAGGTGATTTGAGTGGACCTTGGGAGAAACAATTGGTCAAGTTCTCCGACATGGTGATTGTAAAGACACCGCCCAGGCGCGGCACCTGCTGAAACAACCAGGCGGCGCCTTGCTTAAGCAAGTCCCGTACTTCCGGCAAGGATGTGCACAGGGCGGCGTTTTCGCCGGATACCGCTACCACGCCTTGCAGTTCCGGATGCTCTTTAAAAAATTCCGGCGGCATGCAGCGCGGCTCGTTGAGATAGGTAATCACGGAAATCCCGAAACGCGCGGCGCGTTCCGTCAGGTGTCGCAGCGATTCCAGCCGCTGTTCATAGCCCGTGGAATAGTGCCCGAATTTTTTCCAGGGATAGAGCGTATATAAAATGACCGGCAACCAGACGGCATTGACCCCCAGGGCGGCTAGGCGTGCCAGGAGCCCGTCAGGGTAGGGGTTAAGAGCGGGATCAATCAATGGATCGCCGTAGACGGCGCAATATGAATAGAGAAACCGTAAATCAAACTTGCGGTTGTTAGGAAAGGCCGATGGTGTTGCCGGGGCAACCGGGATGGACGACTCGAAGTCTTTGAGAAATCCAAACGGCTCGTCTGTGTCCGGCGCTTGGAGGTCGGGGAAGTGACGTTCGACGATGTCCCGAATTCGGCGGGTATGCTTGCGCTCGGCAGGTGTCAAAGCTCGGCATATCGCCGGTTCGACCTTTGGTTTCAAATTCCCTAATTTGCACCAGAGGAAATCCTCCTCTTTCAGGACATAAGCCATGCGGTCGGCAGTCCACCCCAGGAGCTCCAGCAACTGTTCATAGGGCAGGAGGTGCCAATTGGCCCGGATGATGGTTACATAGCCGCGTTCCAGCCAGCGCGGGCTGACGCGCGGTGGCACGCGCAACCCCAGGTCGGCGGCCAGCGCACGGATCGTAGCTTCATCGGTTTTCAGCACACGCGCCAGGGTGGCCGGCGAAACCAGCTCCCAGTTCCGCCAGATTACGGCCTGAAAACGGGTCGGGAAATGTGAAAAATCAAGGGCTTTGGGATGAGCGCCCATGGGCAAATCACGGATCGTGGTCATGGTCATATTCCTTTCTGGTTTTTCATCCAAGGCCGCGTGTTTCCAATTACATTCCTCGCTCACCCGCTCCGCTCAATTCGGTCCAACATTGAGATATACCAGTCGTAATGCTCCACGGGAATATATCCCTCGATGGAATGCGAACCGATGATCACTCCGCCTTCTTGACCCGCCTCCGCGATCGCAGCGGCTTCGCGTTCAATGTCCTGCCGAGTGCCAAAGGGCAACGTGTGGGTATTATCCATGCCGCCGATCACCGTAAGTTTTTTGCCGTAACGCGCCTTGAAAGCGGACAGGGTCAGCCCGACGGTGGGATAAACTCCCTGGACGCCGGTCAGGCCGGCTTCGATAAATATGTCCAGAATGGGATAGGTATGTTCCGATAATACGTCGTGGTGCAGAATAATGTGACGCGCCCCCCTTGATTTCCAATAAGCGAACATCCGCTTGTAGGAATCCAGAAACAGCTTTTCAAAAGTGGCTGGCCCGATCAACGGCCCCGTGTTAATACTGAAATCGTCATAAACCCAGATTGCCGTATCCCAGGTGTTGGTCAGCGCCAGCATCCGTTCGCCCAGCGCCGTGAGAAATAATTCCATTTTACAGATATTTCCATCAGCGCTAATCCATAACGCTCATTTCAAGCAGTTGCTGGACATAATGCCGATAGTTTTCGAGCGACACATCGGAAGGAACCCCGTGGTCCAGACAGGCGGCATAGCCGCCGCGCTTTTTCATGGCCGGAATCACGCGCGCCAGTTCCGCGTCTATGGCCCGCCGGTCCTTGGCTAGTGCGCGTTTGTCGATCCCGCCCCACATCTGCAATTTCGGATATTGCCGGCCGATGGCCGCGACATCCATCCCGGCCGCCACCTCAAAGGGATGAACGCCCGTGA
>JAHIMN010000301.1 GCA_018896395.1 Verrucomicrobiota bacterium
CATGCCTTATTGGGCGTTTCCATGACACGGGCAAAAACCGTATTGGCGAATGCCACCAGGTGCGGCCGCGATCGGAAGTTGGCGTTGAGTTTCAACGCGCTCAGCGGCAATGGCGCTTCACCGCGCCGGGAAAGACCATTGGTCTTGAGCGCTTCGAAAAGGCTGACCTCGGCCCGGCGGAACCGGAAAATGGATTGCTTGGGATCGCCAACGATAAATACGGTCCGCCCATCATCCGGCTCCCAGCCTTCGGTCAGCGTGCTGAGAATACGGACCTGGTTGTCGTTCATGTCCTGCGCCTCGTCCACGAGAATATGCCGTAAATGCTCATGGAAGAAAATCAGGCTGTCGCCCGGCCGGTCCGCCTGGTTGAATGCCCGCAGGGCCGCCAGTTCCAGCTCCATAAAGTCCAGGCCGCGCGCGTTCATCATCCTGCCGAAGCGCTCCAGCGCACCCCGGGCAAGGCGCATGCAGTCGCTTAACGCTTCGATGCCGGTGGGGTCGCCGGCATTCGGCCACTCCCGCGTGAAATTTAGAATCCAGGCAATTTCCGACGGAAGATCCCGGATGAAATCGGCCTGGGGTGTCTTGGCAAAGTTAAGGCCAAATTCCGCGCGCTTGAATTGCTTCCGTGGCGTGCCGGCCTTGACGAGCAAAACATTGGCGGCCGATTGCCAGGCCGACACATCGCACAAGGCCGGGGAGGGGATGTCCGCTAACCGGGCTTCGGCCAGTTCGGTTTTATGTTCATCCAGATAGCGCCGCAAAGCCAGCCAGTTTTCTTTGTGCCGGACAAAATGATCGTGGAGCCGACCCAGGTAATGCGCCGCTAACTGTTCCGTGCGACGCTCCAGTTCGTTTTGCGCATGCGGACGCTGAAAAATAGTGATCAGGCCGCCCAGCCGGTCGCGCCGCGCCAGGAGGTCGGCAAGTTGATTGGAAATGACGCGGACACTGTTGTTGGCCCCCACCATCCTTCGCTGGAATGCGGCGATTTCCGCGGGGTCCAGGCGCGAATCGCCGGACTTCGGCGAGCTCAGTCGAGCCGCGGCAAAAGCATGCACATATTCGGCCACGGCCTCATCCAGCAGGGCCTCCTGGCCGATTTCGTCAAGCAGCTCAAACGCGGGCGGTGTCCGGGATTCCAGGGGCCAGTTCCGGGCAACCCGTCCGCAGAAACCATGAAAAGTGTCCACCAAAAATGCGTCCGGGCTCCGCAGAAGGACATCCCAGTCCGGGTGGACCTTAAGCGCATTGCGGGCCAGTTCCAGCAGGCGGGCTTCCCACGCGTCGGGTAGCGCAGTGTAGCTGTCGTCTTGCGCCTGGCGCAGGGTCCGGGTAATACGATCCGCCATTTCGGCCGCGGCCTTGCGCGTAAAGGTGACGGCCAGGATTTGGCGCGGATGCCCGACATCTGCGAGCAGGGCAAGAAAGCGGGCGGTCAACAAGGCGGTCTTACCGGAGCCGGCGGGCGCCTCCAGGATGAAACTCCGGCGCGTGTCCAGCGCTTCCCGGCGAACCTGAATGTCCGGCGCCTGGGTCATGGCTCAGTCTCCTCATTGTGATCGCTGTCAGATTCGGCGTCCGACGCCGCCGGTCGCCGGTCAAAGAACCCGCACAAGTTGAAGAACTCGCAAAACTGGCAGGCCCCTGCCCGCGCATGGAATATAGCGGAACTTCCCGGG
This sequence comes from Verrucomicrobiota bacterium, assembly GCA_018896395.1. Taxonomy (GTDB): domain Bacteria; phylum Verrucomicrobiota; class Kiritimatiellia; order JAAZAB01; family JAAZAB01; genus VSJD01. Next base: position 1,686 of record JAHIMN010000301.1, read on the forward strand.
CGGGGATCGGCCTCAAAGCGCCCCTGGCGCGGGGCTTCCACGCGTTGAGTCAGTGCCGTTTCCCATTGCGGCAAAACTTCACTCCAGTTGACAGGATTGTGCCGGTAACTGAGCGGGGCGACTTTCACGTCCGCCGCCTTTTCCAGGCAGATGTATCCGGCCTGCACCGGCCCGCTGGCGGCATCCTTGAGGCCCGGAATAAGTCCACGCTGTAACGCGAGCAGGTAGGCGGGCAATTGAAGCTCCGTTACCTTGTCAATTACGGATGCCCCGGAGGGTGTCGTTCCGGACTTGTAATCCCAGACGGCGAAGCCGTCTGACTCGCCTGGGCGTAGCGCTCTCGCCTGGGCGACTTGTCCGCCATAGCCTTGGCGACGGAGGAAGCGCTTCTCCCTTCGCGAGGCCGCTTCGGCGAGACACGTCGGCGGAGCCTGGCCGGCGGAGCCTGGCGTATGGCGATCAATCCGATCAATCCTTCCGCGCAGAATAAGCCCGGCAACCGTAAGTCCAGCGAACGGCGCTTCGGTCAATGCAAACCGCCAGCCGGCGCGCGCCCGGTCCCGCTCCTGATCGAGCCACGCCGGCAATATGCCCGGCATCTCCGAATCGCCCAGCAGCCGGAGCCGCTCCACTTGCCAGAAAACATTGTCCGGACAACGTGACAATTCATGATCAACGGCTTGCTCAAGCCAGGCTCGGGCGCCGTGGTCGTCTACAGGCCAGCCGGGCGCATGGACGGGGCAACCATCCGCAAATGTTTTTAAGATGCCGTGCAGGACCTTGCCGCGCATCCGTGGATCAATGCCCTCATCGGTCAAGGCCAGCGGCTCCAGTTTGAGCATGCGGCCGCAGAAGAATTGGAACGGACACCCCGCCAGGTCTTCGATCGCCGTCACGCTCCATTCACCGGACAACGGCGAGACCGCCGTTTCGAAATGGCCTGTAGGTTCAACACCACCGTGGTCCGTGAGCGCGAGATAGCCTTCTCTCAGCCAGCGCGCCCGCATCCATTCAGCCGTCGGGTTTGCCCATAGGTTGCATGCCACCTGAACCGGGTTGCCATCGGCGCCAACCTCGTCGGGCAAAAGGGGACAGGGCGCATACGGCGTTGCCTCGTCGCCTTCCGCAGCGCGGCTGACATGGACATGCGGCGCGGCGGCCATGAGCGCCGCTAACTGCCGTTCACCTTGTGCCCACTGCCGTTCGATCGTACCGCCCTCCAGAAGCCGCTGTTCGTCCGGGTCCAGGAACGGCCATTCCTGCGCAGGCGGCAAAAGAGCTGCGCCATGGGCGCCGACCAACCATAGATGGTCAAAGGCCAAACCGCGCGATTCGGCCAAATTAAGGACCTGGATGCCGGCGGTTTCCGGTGTTTTTTCGGCGACAATAATTTTTTCGGCGGCCGTGGAAAGCCAGGCCAAGGCGGAGGAAGCGTTCATAACGATAGCGCCGGCCTCCCGAACCAATTTCCGGATGATGTCGTCCAGATGCTGTTGGGCCAACACGTCGGTGGAGCGGTGCTGGCCTTCAAACCGGCAAAAGCCGAGCGCGGCCATGCAAACCTGCAGGCCATCCAACCAGTCGGCCAATGGCGCCGTTTGAAGGATTGCCAAGCGTTGGAACGGCATCATGGGATAGCCCCTGTCGGCTAACGCCTTAAACGCTTCCTTCAGCGACAGGGCCCGCTCCGGTTCCCAGAGCGCGGCGCGCAGGCTATCCACGGCCCGGAATTCCGGTTTACGGATATAGGGCGACACGAGCAGTGATGTTAACAGTGACACGGGAAGGGGTTCGCCCGGAAGCCGCAGGGGGATAATCGCGGTTTGAAAAAGCGGATGCTCAATGAGCGGCGTACCGATCGAAAGGTTGTAGCGAATTGCCTTTTCAAAGTCTGGCCGTTCCAATCCCGCCAGATCGTCAAAACAGCGTTTGAGCAGGGGAAAACAGGCATGATCGGCAAAGACAACCGCCAGATTCTTGTCGCCGCTGTTCCAGGCGCGCAAGACATCGGCGCAAACCGCGCGACATTCCTGCTCCGGAGTGGCATACAGACGGACACGCGTCGCCGGGCCTGGTTCGACCTCAGAACGCCAAAGCACGGTCTTGCTCCGCGCCGCGAGAGCGTCATAAAGCGGTCGTTCAAGCGGCGAAATATCGTCAAAGCCTGCAAAAAACGTATATTGTGGAATAGTGACGCGCCCATCGGCGACGGCCGCGCCGACAGCCATAACCATGTCGCGCCAGAGTGCCACGCCTTCGCGCTCGGTGAGCGCAAGGAATCGGCCGGTAACCTCGCGCCGGAAGCCGGCCAACTGGTGCGCACCGGCATTTCCAACGGGATCGAGACCAACCTCCAACAGGGCATCCAGCGAAGCTTGCAATTGGGAATACAGTGTTGGTTGCACGATCAAACCGTCGGGCACGGACACGCCCTGCACAGCCTTATACCAACACAAAAGCGACAAGGCCGGAGAGAGCGGACGGCGTGGCAACCAGAGATCGGCGTAGGTTTCATGGACCCATCCGCGGAACGAACGCACCGGGGGTGTTGCCCATCCGCTCGTACCGCTGGCCAGGCGTTCCTGTCGGTAGCGGTGCAACA